>CAYOHN010000321.1:0-4508 GCA_964403735.1 uncultured Spirochaetales bacterium
GGGTTGGATTCGTCAACTTTTCCGGCCGAGGGCCGGAAAAGTTGACGAATCCAACCCGGCCCCTTTCTTGACGGCGGCGCCCGCGGCGGCGACGGCCTGGAGGATCGCGGGGAGCCGTCCGAAGCGTGCGGCGAAGGCCGCGCGGATCGCTTCGGCGATCGGCGCGGCGTGGGCCGGATCGACGAGGTGGATCGTGCAGCCCCCGAAGCCGGCGCCGGTGAGCCGCGAGCCGTAGCAACCGGGGAGCGCGTCGGCGATCTCGCACAGCGCGTCGAGCTCCGGAACGCTGACCTCGAAGTCGTCGCGGACGCTGGCGTGTGCCGTGCGCAGCAGCTCGCCGGCTCGCGCCAGATCGCTGCCGGCGAATGCCGCGCAGACGGCGTCGACCCGCGCGTTCTCCGTCAGCACGTGGCGCGCGCGCCGGACGTACACCGGATCGAGACGCCGCTCGAGCTCGCCGAGCGCCGCGAGTGGTACATCGCGCCACGTCCGGGCGTCGGCCGGCGCCACCCCGAACGTCCGGGCCTGTGCCAGCCCGTCCTCACACTCGGCGCGACGCTGCGCATAGCCACCGGCGGCCAGTCGGCGGCGAACCCCCGAGTCCGCGATCAACAGCGCCAACCGGTCTCCGGGCAGCGGCACCGGCGTCGTCGCGAAGTCGCGGCAGTCGATGCGCAGCGCGTGATCGCGCTCGCCGAGCGCGCTGGCCAGTTGGTCCATGCGTCCACACGGCACCCCGACGAACTCCACCTCTGCACGCCACGCGAGCCGCGCCCGCTCGGCCGCCGACAGACCGAGCCCACTCGCGGCGTCGAACAGCGTCGCCAGGGCCACTTCGAGCGCGGCCGAGCTGGACAGTCCGGACTCGCGCGGCAGATCGCTCGCCAGTGCGATGTCGAGACCCGGCACCGGCAGGTCCTCGGCTCGAAACGCCGCGGCGACACCGGCGACATACGCGAGCCAGGCGTCGCGCGACGCACGCGCGCCGGCGCCGACCCAGTGCTCGGACTGCTCGGATTCCTCGGATTCGTCGAGTTCCTCGAGTTCCTCGCGCTCGTCGAGTTCTTCGAGTTCGTCGAGCTCGACGGTGCCCGTCGCGCCGAGCGTCGCCGAGTGCACGCGCAGCCGGCCGTCGTCTCGGCGCGCCGCCACGGCCGCGGTCCCGCGGTCGATCGCGCACGGCAACACCAGGCCGCCGTTGTAGTCGGTGTGCTCGCCGATCAGGTTGACGCGCCCCGGTGCATGCACTGCCACCATCGGCTCACGCCCGAAGGCGCTGCGCAACGCGATGGAAGCCTCGTGCACGATGGCGGCGAACACGGCGCGCACGCTACTGGATTGCTGCGCCCGCCACCCGGCCCTACCCTGCGCGCCTTGTTTCCCGCCCCGGCTCCCCGCAGAACGAATACCCGCGAGGGTTGCGGCGTCAGCTTGCGGGACGTCTGCTTCCGAGGAGCCTCCGGCCGAGGGGTCTCCGAGCGAGGATGCTCCGGGCGAGGATGATGAGGTCCCGCACCAACCTACTGCTGCTCGTACTGCGACTCGGTTTGCTCCTGGCTGCCGCCGGGCCGATTCCGGCTGCGACGGCGGCAGACCCGTTCCTGCGTCGCACGGCGGCCGTCGAGGTCGCCCAGAAAATCGGGCCGGCGGTCGTCAACATTCTCACCGAGGTCGAAGTCCAGCAGCAGAACCCGTTCGGGCGCTTCCGCGGCGATCCGTTCTTCGACCGCTTCTTCCGCGACTTCTTCGACCCCGGCATGCCACGCACGTCCCAGAGCCTCGGCTCCGGCGTGCTGATCGATCGCGAGGGACACGTGCTGACCAACGAGCACGTCGTCGGCCGCGCGTCGAGGATCCGGGTCAGCCTCCAGGACGGCCGCGAGTTCGACGCCACGCTGGTGGGGGCCGACCCGAACAACGACCTCGCCGTGTTGAAGATCGATACCGACGAGAAGCTGCCATGGGTGCAGCCGGGGACGTCGGAGGATCTGCTGGTCGGCGAGCCGGTGATCGCGATCGGCAACCCGTTCGGGCTCTCGCACACGGTGACGACGGGTGTGATCTCGGCGCTCGATCGCTCGATCCGGGCATCCGAAGAACGCGCGTTCTACGGCTTCATCCAGACCGACGCCTCGATCAATCCGGGCAACTCCGGCGGCCCGCTACTGAATGCCGAGGGGACGCTGATCGGGATCAACACGGCGATCTACCAGGGCGCCGAGGGCATCGGCTTCGCGGTACCGATCGACGTCGCCCGCCGGATCGTCGACGAGCTGCTGCGACACGGCGAAGTGGCTCCCGTGTGGCTGGGCCTCGACCTGCAGGATCTCGACCCCCGGCTGCACGCGGCGCTCGAGCTGCCGCGTGGCACCAAGGGCGCGCTGATCTCGGCGGTCACCAAGGGATCGCCCGCGGAGCGGGCCGGCGCGCGCCGCGGCGATCTGGTGATGCGGGCCGATGGCCACGCCGTGCAGACCGCCCGCGACTTCTTCGGCATCGTCGAGCGCGTGACACCGGGACAGGACGTGGCCCTCGAGGTGTGGCGAGACGGCAAGAAGCTCCGCCTGTCGGCCCGCGCGGAGCGGATCTCCGACGCTGCCGTCGGCGCGCTCGCCGAGCGGCTGCTGGGCCTGGCCCTCAGCCCGAACGAGCGCGGGGGATTCCGCGTCGGCTCGGTGCGTGCGCGCAGCCGCGCGGAACAGATCGGCTTCCGGGCGGGCGACGTCGTGATCGCGATCAACGGCCGTCCGCTCGAGGATCCAGAGGCGTTCCGTCGCGCGGTGCTGGGGCTCCAGGGCCGCCAGCGCGCGCTGGTCGTGGTTCAGCGCGGGCCGGGCCGATACCATGTGGCTGTGCCGCTCACCTGAGCTGCTCACCTGAGAGAGGAACTCGCGAAGATGACCGTCCGTAGGATTCTCATCGGACTCGCCGCTGTAGGCATCGTCGCCTCGGCTGTCCTGTTCACCCGTTCCGTCGATGTCGACGTGCAGTGGCGCGGTCAGGACGCCGAGGCGATCGACCTGTTCGGCAGCAAGAAGGACGAGACGAAGACCGAGACGCCCGCCGAAGGAGGCGCCTTCTGGGTGGAATCCCGCGACGCCAAGCCGCTCGCCGACGTTCCCGGAATGGGCTCGTTCGCGGATCTCGCGGCCAAGGTCTCGCCGTCGGTCGTCAACATCCGCACCCAAAAGACCGTCACGGGCGGCGACCCCGGCGGCCGGATGCAGATTCCGCCCGGACTCGAACCGTTCTTCGGCGGCAACCCGTTCGAGGAGTTCTTCGGAGGAGGAGGTCCGCAGCGCGAGTTCCAGGTGCCGAGCCTCGGTTCGGGATTCGTGATCTCGAGCGATGGCTACATCGTCACCAACAACCACGTCGTCGAAGACGTCGACGAGATCGAGGTGGCGTTCGCCGACGGCACGGCGCTGCCCGCAAGAGTGGTCGGGCGCGACCCGGCGACGGACCTGGCGCTGCTCCGCGTCGAGAGCGAGCAGGAGCTGACGCCGCTCCCGCTCGGCGATTCGAGTGCGTTGCGCCCCGGTGACTGGGTCATCGCGATCGGCAACCCGTTCGGCCTCGAGCACACGGTGACGGCGGGCATCGTCTCCGCGCTGCATCGCCGCAACATCGGCGCCGGTCGCTACGACGACTTCATCCAGACCGACGCCGCGATCAACCCGGGCAACTCGGGCGGTCCGCTGATCGACCTGCGCGGCCAGGTGGTCGGCATCAACACGGCGATCAACCCGCGCGCCAACACCATCGGCTTCGCGGTGCCGGTGGACATGGCCAAGGACATCCTGCCGGCGCTGCGCACGGCGGGCTTCGTGACGCGAGGCTGGCTCGGCGTGGTGATCCAGCGGATCACCCCGGAGCTGCAGGAGGCGATGAGTCTCGAGAGCGCCGACGGCGCGCTGGTTTCGCGCGTCGACCCGAAGGGGCCCGCGCAGACGGCCGGCGTCCAGCGCGGTGACGTCATCGTCGAGTTCGATGGCGAGGCGATCGAAGAGATGGAGGAGCTGCCCCGGCTCGTTGCGGCCGCGCCGCCCGGCAAGAAGTCGACGGTCGTGGTGCTGCGCGACGGCGAGCGCACGACGCTCGAGATCGAGCTCGGCAAGCTCGACGAAGGCCAGCAGGTGGCCGAAGCCGGGGACGCCCCGGGCTCGGAGGGCCCCGCGGCGCTCGGCATGCGCGTGCAGCCGCTGACACCGGAGCTGGCCGAGCAGCTCGGCGCCGAGGATGCCGAGGGCGTCGTGGTCAGCGAGGTCGAGCCGAACGGTCCCGCCGCCGAGGCCGGTCTGCGCCGGGGCGACATCGTGCTCGAGGTGAATCAGCAGCCGGTCACCTCGGTGACGGAGTTCGGGCGCGTGATGAAGGGGCGCGACAAGGCGCTGCTGCTGGTTCGGCGAGGGGACGCCACGCTGTTCGTCGCGCTGACCCAGAAGGCGGAGGAGTAGGCCGCTCCGCATGCCCCCGGGGCTTTCCTCTGAGGCTTTCCTCTGAGGCTT
>CAYOHN010000322.1:0-4504 GCA_964403735.1 uncultured Spirochaetales bacterium
ACGCGACCGATCTCGACCGTCGGCGCAGCGGCGAAGGGCGTCGGGCAGCAGGCGTCGGGGTCGTCGCGTAGCGCACCCAGCCTTCGGGCAAGAGACGGCGCCCGTCCCAGACGCCGTCGCGCCGGAACCACTCGCCGAAACGCGCCCAGTCGCGCGCGGTCATGTACGCGAACGACGAGCCGATGAAGCTGCCCGACGCGTCGGGTTCGAAGAACGCGCTCGTCATACCGGCCGGATCGAACAGCTTCGCATTGGCATACTGCACCATCGCCGCGAGGTCGCCGCCGGAGACGTCGCGCACGATGCGGCTGATGATGTTCGTCGTCCCGCTCGAGTAGGACCAGTGCGTATCGGGCGGAAACGCGAGCGGCATCGCCGCGGCAAAGGCGCCGCTGTCCGGCTGTGCAAAGAGCATCCGTGACACGTCGTTCGTGGCTCCGTAGGTCTCGTCGAACGCGAGGCCACTCGACTGCCGGAGCAGCATGTCGAGCGTGATGGCCGCACGCGGATCCCCGTCGCGACGCCACTCGGGCACCGGCGCCGGCGCCGCCGGATCGAGCCGGCCATCGCGGACCAGCACACCGACGAGCGCCATCGTCACGCTCTTCGCCATCGACCACGAGAGCAGCGGCGTCTCGGGCCCGACGCCGGGCGCATAGCGTTCGGCAACGAGCTGCCCGTCGCGGATCACGACGACGCTTTTGGTCTGCCGGCGCGCGGGCGCGCCGGGCTCGGCGAACGCGCGCTCGATCGCGGCGGTGACGGCCGGCGGCGGCGGCGCGGTCGGCGGCGCATTGCCTGCCGGCCAGGCCGCGGACGGCGGCAGCGTGCGACGCTCTCGGGGGAGCCCCTCGGGCGGCCCCGCGAGTGACCACGACGGACCCGACCGGACGAGCGTACAGCCGAGCCCCGGCCGGAACTGTGCGCGCGCGACGAACAGCCCCCCCACCGCGCGGGCGTCGGCGCCGTCCGCCGTCTTCTTGACCGACAGGAACGGCCCGAGCGGCGCGACCTCGTGAACGATGTAGTCGTCCACGACATGCCGCAGATCGAAGCCGGAGACGTGGACGAGCGAGCAGGCCATCTTGGCCGCGTAGCCGGTACCGACCTGGGCGCCGATGCGGATCCAGCGGAGTCCCGCGAACAGTGCGATGACGAGGCCGACGGCGAGGGCTGCGAGGAGCGGGCGGCGCATGGCGGCGAAGGATGGCGGTGCCAGGGCGTTCCGTCGAGGACGGTGGGCGCCGGCGGCTCAGCCGGCCAGCGCCTGCTCGCGTAGCCGCGCCTCGGTCTCCGCATCTGCCGCCATGAAGCTCTCGATGCGCAGGTGCTGGAGCGTCACATCCTGCGGCGTTCCGATGCTCGTGATCAGCGAAAAGAGACGCCATTCCGTGTCGTCCCGCTTGATATGGAGCACCAGCACCAGTTCGGGGGCTCGCATCGGATCGGGTGCGCGGCCGGCTTCCGGTAGGTCCGGAAGCGCCAGCAGCTCGCGGAGCAATCCCTCCAGCTCCTCGTCCGGACCGGCGTGGGCGACCTCGCGCTGGAAGCGCAGCAGCAGATGACCGGCCACTTCGTCCCAGTTGACGATCCAGGGTCGCAGGCCGTCCGGGTGCAGTGTCAGGCGCAACAGATTGAGGGGCGTCTCCCGCCACGGCGCGCCGGCGCCCGCAAAGCCGGCGAAAATCCGCATTCCAGCCGCGTTGGACCGCAGCACCCGATAGCAGCGGTCGACCAGAAAGGCCGGGAACGGCCCGTGGCGCTCGAGCGTGAACTCGAGCATCCGCTGAACGGGGCCGAGCGCCGGCGTCTCGAGCGGACTCTCGCGATACAGCGAGGCAAAGCCGGCCGCGCCGAGCAGCGTGTTGCGCTCGCGCAGCGGCACGTCGAGCGCCTCGGCGAGGCGCAGCACCATCTGGCGCGTCGGCTGCGAGCGACCGGTTTCGACGAAGCTCAAGTGCCGCGTCGTCGTGCCTGCCTCGGTCGCCAGCGCGAGCTGACTCATGCCGCGCAGCCGGCGCCATTGCCGCAGCAGCCGGCCGAACGGACTGACTTCTCGATCGGACATCGGACGACCTCCGCGCCCAGTCCCGGACGCGGCTTCGAGCTTCGCACAGGCGGGCCGGTGCCCCATTCCCTCCCAGGGAATGGGCTGATCGCTACCCGAAGCCACAATCACCCCCACGCGCCCGCCCCGGAGGTTCCCGTGCAGCTCTACACCCACGTACTCAGCCAGTACTCCGCCAAGGTCCGCATCGCGCTCGCCGAGAAGCGGATCGACCACGAGGAGATCCAGGTGCCCGTCGGCCGCCATGGCATCGTGTCGAAGCCGCCGGAGCTGCTGACCGCCAATCCGCGCGGTCAGGTGCCGACGCTCCTCGACGACGGACTGCTGCTGTACGACTCGACGGTGATCGTCGAGTATCTGGAAGAGTTGCATCCCGATCCGCCGCTCCTCCCGACAGGTGCCGGTGAGCGCGCTCGGGCGCGCCGGTTCGAGGACGATGCGGACTGGCTGATGGACACAGCGATCGCCGATCTGCTCGCGGAGACGTTCCGCAAGCCCCACATCGCGACACGCGACCCCGGCAAGATCGTCGCGGCGACGGCTGATATCCGCGCCGGCTACGACCGTCTCGAGCGCGAGCTCGCCACGTCCGAGCATCTGTGTGACCGGTTCTCGGCCGCAGACGTCGCGTGCTTCGTCGCGGTCGCCGTCGCCAGCGCGTTCGATGCGCCGCCGGGGCCCGAGCACCCGCGCCTCACGGCGTGGGCCGCACGGGTCGGCGCGCGACCCAGCGTGGAGCGCGAGTTCGCGGCGATCCGCGAAGCGCTCGCGAAGCTCCCCGACTGAACCTCACCCCCACCCGGAGACACACGATGATGACGACCCGACAGATTCTGTGCGCCGCGCTGCTCACGCCGTTCCTCGCGCTCACGGCCTTCGTGATCGCGACCAACGGTCTGCTCGGCTTCTACCAGGCGGCGTTTGCGAACCGGTCGACGCTGCTGATGAGCGCCGACCTGCTGGTCGCGCTCGGTCTCGTGCTGCTCTGGATGCACGCGGATGCGCGCACGAACGGCACGCCGTTCGTGCCCTACTTGCTGATCACACTCGCGATCGGTGTCGCCGGGCCGCTCGGCTATCTGATTCATCGCGAGGCGCGGCTGCGGCAGACGAGCGGATCTTTGCTGGACGCGCGCGCACGAACGGGCGCGTAGAAGACTTCTGTGCAGCCGGCTCCGGATCCGGGCTCGAGCGGGTGGCGGCCGTGTCGGTGCGTGCTGGCCGCCGCGCACGGGTCCGCGCGCGCGCCGCGACGATACGGAGCCCGAGTCCGGCGAGCGCCACACCGAGAAGCGGCACGAAGCTCCACATCCCGGCCGCGACGCGCCCCGCGTACGAGAACGCGAATACGAACCACAGGGAGTGCATACCGAAGCGGTGCAGGCGCTGCCAGCGGCGGCCACCGAGCCGGCGCACCGCCGCGTCGTTCGACGTCGCGACCATCGCGAACAACACGACGAACACGCCGCCGCCCACGACCATCGTCACGAGATCCGGCGTTCCGCAGCTCGTCACCTGGAACGTCGTCAGCGCCCCGAGGTGCACGATGTGCGCGGTCGCGAAGACGAGGCAGAGCGAGCGTCGGCGCCGCATCAGCCAGCGCGTCGCCGCGCTCGGGGCGAGTCGATGCCACGAACTCGCGACGTACACGGGCAGGAACAGCAGGAACGCGAGTCGCGCCGTGTAGCGCGCGGCCAGCTGCCACGCCGTGGCGTCGGGTGTCGCGTCCGCCAGGCCGAAACCGGCGGCGATGGCGAGGCCGGCGCTGGCCGCGGCCAGAACACACGCGCGGAGCGTGAAGGCGAACATGGTCGAGGTTCGGTCAGCAGCTTCGGCGCGCGTCGCAAGTGATGCGGAGGAGCGCTGCCGGATCCGAGGGCTCCGCTTCAGTCGGTCGCAGACGCGCGGTCCCTCCCGGGTGTGGTCAGGTTCTTCGTGGTCACGCCGCGGAGCCGCGCCGCCCCGCGCCTCACCCCGGGCCGCTCGCCCACCCGAGCAGGACCACGCCGCCCCAGAAGATCGGAAATGCAGGCAGGCACAGTACGAGCTGCGCGATGTGCAGGCGTCGGTTGCGGTTGTCGTCGCCGCTCCAGAGCGCGACCCAGCTGTAGAGCGCGAAGCCGGCCCAGACGCAGAGACCCGCGCCGCTGTAGGCGATGAAGGCGCCGAGCAGGATGCCGGAGGCGTCGCGCTCCACGACGCTGGCGTAGGCGAAGAACAACCCGAGCCAGCCGAGCGAGCCGAGAGCCAGCAGCGCGACGAGCACGACGTTGAACGCGCGACTCCGGACCAGGAAGCGCGGCAGATAGCGAGCGGCGCGACGCGGGGCGAAGAGACAGAGCGCGAGAGGCACGACGAAGGGCGGGGCCAGTAGCGCCAGCCGGATCGCGCGGTCACTCAGCGCAAGGAGCGGCGGATCGGACACGCTCCGCAGCA
>CAYOHN010000323.1:0-1262 GCA_964403735.1 uncultured Spirochaetales bacterium
GACCGTCATCCTCGCCCGCACGCTGGGACCGAAGATCCGCGTCAACGCCGTCGCCCCGGGCTTCATCACCGGCCGTTGGCTCGCCGGCGGACTCGGCGACGCCTACCAGCCGGTGAAGCAGGCGATGGAGGCGCGGTCACCGCTCGGCCGCGTCTGCGATCCCGAGGACGTCGCGGCGGTGATCGTCGCGCTGATCGCCGATGCGGATCTCGTGACCGGGCAGGTCGTCCCGGTGGACGGCGGGATGCTGATCGCGGGGTAGCGGTGGGTGGGGACGTTGGTTGCATTGCACGGTCCAGGGTTGGGATTCTTCGAGACGTATCGCCCGTGCAATGCAACCAACGTCCCCACCCTCAACCGACCCCCGCCAGCGCGAGCCGCGGCCCCCAGCGCAGCCGGACGGCGCGCAGCAACGCCGGCGTGCGGTGAAGCCCCGGATCCCGCGCGACCGTATCGAGAGCCGCGCGCCGGGCCACCGGCACGAGCGCGGCGTCACGAAGGAGATCGGCGAGTCGCAGGTCCGGAAGGCGGCCGCTCTGTCGCGTGCCGAGAAACTCGCCGGGGCCGCGGATGCGCAGATCTGCGTCGGCGATCGCGAAGCCGTCCGTCGTCTCGAGGAGCGCGCCGATCCGCGCCTCGCTGTCGGCCGTGAAGCCGCGCGCGACCAGCAGACACCGCCCGGGCCGCTCGCCGCGGCCGACGCGACCCCGGAGCTGGTGCAGTTGCGCGAGTCCGAAGCGCTCGGCGTGCTCGATCACCATGACCGTCGCGTTCGGCACGTCCACGCCGACCTCGATCACCGTCGTCGCCACGAGGATCTGGATCTCACCGCCTTCGAAACGCGCCATGGCGTCGGCCCGAGCGGCGGCGTCGAGCCGGCCGTGGACCAGGTCGACGCGCGCCTCCGGAAAGGCGCGAGCGATCCGCGCCGCGGATTCCGATACGTTGCGCAGATCGACCTTTTCGGACTCCTCGACGAGCGGATACACGACATACACCTGCTCGCGTCTCGCGAGCGCCTCCCGGATCGCGGTCATCACGCGCTCGCCCTGCCCCTCCCGAACCAGCTCCGTCACCACGGGCGTCCGGCCCGGCGGAAGCTCGTCGAGCACCGTGACATCGAGCTCGCCGTAGAGCGTGAGCGCGAGCGTGCGCGGGATCGGCGTCGCGGTCATCACGAGTACGTGCGGGGCATGGCCGTCGCGGCGACCGGCCGACAACGCGGCTCGCTGCAACACACCGAAGCGATGCTGCTCGTCGAT
>CAYOHN010000323.1:1272-4483 GCA_964403735.1 uncultured Spirochaetales bacterium
AGCCCGAGGCTCGCGAAGCGGACGCCCTCCTGCAGCAGCGCATGGGTCCCCACGACGAGATCGAGCTCCCCGGCCGCCAGCGCTCGACGCCGGTCCTCGGCGTCCCGGCGCGGGACCGAAGCCGTGAGCAAAGCGATCCGCAGCGCGGTCGTGTCGCCTCCGGCGGCGGCCAGGATTCGCAATGAGCGCTCGTGCTGCTCGGCAAGCAGCTCGGTTGGCGCCATCAGCGCTCCCTGCTGACCGGATTCGGCGGCCGACAGCAGCGCCAGGAACGCCACGGCGGTCTTGCCACTGCCGACGTCCCCCTGCAGCAACCGGTTCATCGGGTGCGGCCGCGCGAGGTCCGCGCGGATCTCCGCGACCGCACGCCGCTGCGCACCCGTCAACCGGAACGGAAGCGCATCGGGTGCGGCGCGGCTGCGCGGCCCGTCGACTCCCAGCGCAACGCCCGGTTCGGCGCGCCGTCTCTCGCGTCGCAACGCGAGCCCGAGTTCGAGCAGATACAGCTCCTCGAGAATCAGGCGTTCGTGGGCCGGCGTCCGGTGAGCCGCCAGCGCCGCGGGATCTGCGTCCGGGCTCGGATGGTGGATGGCGCGCAACGCGCCGGCAACGTCCGGCAGCTCGCGGCTCCTCGCGAGCGCCGCCGGCAGCCGACTCGGCACGAGATCCGCGTACTCGGCAACGGCAGCGTGCACGTACCGCCGCAGCGTCCGCGGCGGAAGCCCTTCCGGTGTCGGGTAGTCGGGGACGATCTGGCGCAGCGCCTTCTGCAGCGCGTCGTCCGCTCCGTCCCCGTCGTCGAGCTTCTCGATCTCGGGGTGCAGGAGTTCCTTCGTGAATCGATAGCGGCGCACGTCGCCGGTGACGAGCAGGGGGGTCCCCTTCGCGAGCAACGCCTGAGGCGCATCGCCGCCGTGGAACCACCTGAGATCCACCGTCCCGGTGTCATCGCCGACGACGGCCTGGAGAACGCGTCGGGGCTGGCCGCCGCGGCCGCGTCGTGACGTGAGATCCGAGACCAGGACCCGCGCCAGGAACGTCGCGCGCCGGCCGACTTCGAGCTGTCCGACCGGCACGAGCCGCCGGCGATCGTCGTACCGATTGGGCAGGAGGAACAACAGATCCGCGACGGTGCCGAAGCCTCGCCGTTCGAGCAGCTTCGCACGCTTGGGTCCGATGCCGGCCAGCGCGCTGGCCGGTCTTGCGAGCGCCGCATCCGCCCAACGCGGATCCGCGATCTCCCCGAGCAGCTCGAGCGCCCGTTCGATCGCCGCGACGCGCTCTCCCCCGGCCCGCGGTTCGGCAAACAGGGCGGCGACGCGAGCCAGCACCGCGCGGGCGTCGCGCGGGATCGCGAACTCCTTCGCCCGGGCCACCGTGGCGCAGATGCTGCTCTCGAGATCGCGAACCCGATCCGCGCGGGCGAAGCCGTCTTCCGCCGCGAAACGCAGCGGTGCACCAATCGCCTCGAGCGCCGCTGCGAAGGGACTCGACGGCACACACCCTCCTCGCCGCGCATCCGCTCCCGGCGCGAGACCTATTCCTCGGGGCCCGCGCGCTCGCCCTCGCTTCCGGACGCCGCGTGCTGCACCTGCGCGTGAATCTCCTGTAGGGATCGCACGCCGATCGATTCGAGTTGCAGCGCGCGGATCGCGGCCGCGGCCGCGCGGGCGCCGGCGGCCGTCGTGAAGTACGGCAAGCCGTGCAGCAGCGCCGAACGGCGGATCGCCAACGAGTCCCGCGCCGCCTGCGGCTCCGTCCCGACCGTGTTGATGACCAGACTCACGGTTCCCTTGTCGATCCGCTCCACGACGTCGTTCGGCCCCTGGCCGACCTTCGCGACCGGCTCGGCGGCAACCCCCAACTCGCGCAGGTACGCAGCCGTGCCCGGCGTCGCGAGCACCGAGAATCCGCTGCGCGCCAGCTCGCGCACGGCCGTTCCGACGACGCCGCGATCCTCGCGCCGCACCGACACCAGCAACGTGCCCCCCGTGGGCAGCGAGTTCCCCGCTTCGATCTGTGCCTTGGCATAGGCGCGTCCGAACTCCGAATCGATGCCCATCACTTCGCCGGTGCTCTTCATCTCCGGTCCGAGCAGCGTATCGACGCCGGGAAACTTGACGAACGGAAACACGGCTTCCTTCACCGAGAAGTGTCGGGGGACGATCGACTGCGTGAAGCCGAGTTCGGCGAGCGTCTTTCCGGACATCACCAGCGCGGCGAGCTTTGCCAGCGGCACGCCGATCGCCTTGGAGACGAAGGGCACGGTCCGCGACGCCCGCGGATTCACCTCGAGCACGTAGACGACGCCGTCCTTCACCGCGAACTGCACGTTCATCAGCCCGCGGACGCCCAGCTCGAGCGCCAGCGCACGCGTCGCTCGGGCGATCTCGTCGGTGACGATCGGCGCCAGCGACCACGGCGGAATCGAGCACGCGCTGTCGCCCGAGTGGACGCCGGCCTCCTCGATGTGCTCCATGATCCCGCCGATCACGACGCGCTCGCCATCGCAGATCGCGTCGACGTCTACCTCGATCGCGTCGGCGAGAAAGCGGTCGACCAGCACCGGATGCTCCGGAGACGCGCGGACGGCGAGGCGCATGTAGTCCCGCAGCGCCGCGACATCGTGGACGATCATCATCGCGCGACCCCCGAGCACGTACGACGGCCGCACCAGCACCGGGAAGCCGATCCGCTCGGCGACCCGTTCCGCTTCCTCGGCGCTCCGGGCCATGCCCGACGGCGGACGCGCCAATCCGAGCTTCTCGAGCAGCGCCTCGAAACGTTCCCGATCCTCGGCCCGGTCGATCGCATCGGGCGAGGTGCCGAGGATCGGCACACCGGCGCGTTCGAGCGGTACGGCCAGCCGCAGCGGCGTCTGGCCTCCGAACTGCACGATCACGCCCTCCGGCTGCTCCTTGTCGACGATCTCGAGCACGTCTTCCAGCGTCACCGGCTCGAAGTACAGGCGGTCGGAGGTGTCGTAGTCCGTCGACACGGTCTCCGGGTTGCAGTTGATCATGATCGTCTCGAAGCCGGCCTCGCGCAGCGCGAAGACGGCGTGGACGCAGCAGTAGTCGAACTCGATGCCCTGCCCGATCCGGTTCGGCCCCCCGCCGAGAATGATGATCTTGCGGCGATCGGTCGGATCGGCCTCGCACTCGTCCTCGTAGGTCGAGTAGAGATAGGGTGTATGCGCCTCGAACTCGGC
>CAYOHN010000324.1:0-4466 GCA_964403735.1 uncultured Spirochaetales bacterium
GCGGCTCGAGCTGCGCGCGATCTTCGCCGAGCTCGCGACCCGGCTCGAGTCGATCGAGTTGGCCGGGCCGGTCGAGCGGATGCGCTCGAGCTTCCTCGGCGGCGTGAAGCGCATGCCGATCCGCTACCGCCTGCGGCCGGTGTGAATGCATGATCCCGTGCGGGGGGCCGTAGCTCACGCGATCGCCGACGCACGCCTCGAAGATCGTGGGATCGAGATGGCCTGCGAGCGCAGTGCGGATCCGTTCATCGATGCCAAGCAGGATTCACTCGACCTCTGGCCGAATCGAGAGAACTCTTTCGAGAGCGGTTCGTAGGTCCTTTCCGCGGTCGTACCCTCTACGCGCGATGAGCTCGAGCGCCTGCTCGGCTTCGAGCAGATCTCGCGGTCGGGCGACCGCGATCAGAGCGATGGCATCCGACCGGTCCTGAGGTCGATTTTCCTGTTCGGCGAGAACTTTCTGCGCGAGGAGGTGACCGACCGTCGCAACGGGCACAGTCAACCCGGGCAGAATGGTCAGCCGCTCCGCGGCGGCTGCGATTTCCGGTTCGATCCCGGAGGAGGCGAGCAAGAGATCGACCACCGCCGCTTCGCGGTCACTGCCCGACGCAGGGCCTCTCCCCTCGAGTGGCGGTGCCAGCCGAACGGTGGCGAGACGCCCGGTTGCCGTCTGTTCGACCGTCGATCGAACCTCGTACCCGAGCGCACGGAACCTGGCAATCAGACGTTCTGCTTCCTCGTCTCCCCGGACCGCTACGGCCACATCCACATCGAACGTCGTCCTCGGACGCGCTCGCACCGAGACCGCTATGCCGCCGACCAATGCCCAGCGACAGCCGAGTTTTCGAAGGTCCGAGTCGAGGCGGATGAGAATCGCTTCGAGCCGAGTCACTCAGCGCCTGTTCGAAAGTCGCGACCGTGCAGATCGGCGAAGCGCGACGAAGACCGGAAATCGGGACCTGATGCGTCGCCGTGCTCGGCTCCGGGGCGGTGCAGGAGCCAGGCATTCAGGAGGATCCCGATCTCCTCCAGCGACGCGTCGGGGTGACGGCGCCGGAGGTTCTGCCGCTGGATCGCCACGGCCAGGTCGAAGAGATCGAACGCAGCGCGCATCCTGGCCATCGCCTGGGCGTCGCCCGTCAGCGCTGCCGGGTCGGCCTCGTCCTGCTGCGTCGAGCCTGCTTGGTTCGTTGACGGGGCGCGCGACCTCATCCGCCGGATTTTACTCGACTCCGGGCCTTGACGCGGGTCATCACCTGAAAGAAACTAACGATCGTTAGTTTCCCAGTGAGGCCCCCGTGTCCCCTCCGTCCCCGATCGTCGCCGTCGAACGCCGCCACCGCCGCGGGCCCGCGACGGCCGATCGGATCCTCGCCGCGGGCGAGGCGCTGTTTGCCGAGCGCGGCTACCACGGGACCACGCTGCGGGATGTCGCGGGCCGGGTGGGGCTGCGGATTCCCAGCCTCTACAACCATTTCCCGAGCAAGGATGCCCTGTACGCGGCGGTCCTCGAGCGCGGCATCGGCCCGGTGGTGGCGCTGTTGTCGGAGTTGGCTACAGCGCCGCCGACGGAGCGCGACGATCCGCGCCGCGTGATCGAGCCGGTGATGCGGATGCTCGCGGAGCGCCCGCACCTGCCGCGGCTGGTGCTGCACGAGACGCTGGCCGGCGGCGAGCACCTGACGCCGATGCTGCGCGAGTGGATGACGCCGGCGTTCGCGCGCGCGCGCGAGCTCGTCGAGGCGCGCGGCGGCGCGCACCCCGTCGCACCCGCGCAGGCCGAGCTGCTGGTGCTGGCGATGTACCACACCGTCGTCGGCTTCTTCGCCAGCGCGCCGCTGTACCGCGCGCTCACCGGAACGGACCTTCTCGCCGAACCGATGCTCGCGCGGCAGACCGAAGTGCTGCGGCAGATGACCGAAGCGCTGCTCCCGATCCCCGGGCGCGACCCGGGCGCCAAGCCCTGAGAGGACACACCATGGACGTCGACGTCGCCTTCCTCGAGCCGAAGACCTGGGACCGGAACGTGCACGAGCGCATGCGCTGGCTGCGCGAGCACGATCCCGTGCACTGGTCCGAGCGGGACCAGTGCTGGGTGGTGTCGAAGTTCGAGGACGTCGCGTACGTGTCCAAGCACCAGAACCTGTTCACGTCGGCGAAGGGCGTGCGCCTCGGCAACGCCCCGAAGATCGGGCTGATCGACGAGGCGGAGCCGCGCCACTGGAAGCTGCGCAATCTCATCAACCGCGGCTTCTCGCCGCGCATGGTGAAGAAGCTCGAGCTGGCCTTCCGCGAGATCACGACGGAGGCGCTCGACGCGATCGCGGACCGCGGCGAGGCGGACTTCGTCGAAGACGTCGCGGTGCCGCTGCCGCTGTCGCTGATCGCCGAGATGATCGGGATCCGCAAAGGGGACCGACAGCGCTTCCACGCGTGGTCCGATGCGATGATTCGCGGCGACGGCAACCAGGGCGACCCGGTCATCATGGCCGCAGCGGGACAGGCGTTCCTCGCGTACTCGACGTACGTCCGCGAGATCATCGAGGATCGCCGCCGGCAGCCGCAGGACGACCTCGTCAGCATCCTGGTCGGCGCGAAGGACGCCGGCGTGCTGACGACGTTCGACCAGCAGGGCCGGCCCGGGGACCAGGAGGGCCAGATCGAACTCGCCAACGACGAGCTGATCATGCTGATGGTGATCCTGCTGGTGGCGGGCAACGAAACCACCCGCAACGGGCTCTCCGGCGGCATGCAGCTGCTGATCGAGAATCCCGGCGAGCGCCAGAAGCTGATCGACGATCCCAAGCTGATTCCGTCGGCCGTCGAGGAGATGGTGCGGATGGTCTCGCCGGTGCACTCGTTCGCCCGCACCGTCGTCGAAGACACGACGCTGCGCGATCGCGCGCTGCGCGCAGGCGAGCGGGTGCTGATGCTGTACCCGTCGGCCAACCGCGATGCCGATGTCTTCGAGGATCCCGACGCGTTCCGCGCCGAGCGCAACCCCGTGCATCTCGGCTTCGGTCTCGGTCCGCACTTCTGTCTGGGGGCGAACCTCGCGCGGATGGAGATGCGCGTCGCGTTCGAGGAACTCCTGCGCCGCTTCCCGGACATGGAGTTCGCCGACGCCGAGGGCGCGGTGGTCCTGCCGTCGGCGCTGGTGCGTTCGTGCACGCAGATGCGGATCCGCTTCACGCCGGAGGGCTGAGTGCCATGGTCGACTACGATCCCTTCGCCCCGGCCGTCATGGACGATCCGCAGCCCGTCTACCGGCGCCTTCGCGACGAGGCGCCGGCGTACTACCTCCCGAACTACGACGCGTGGGCGCTGTCCCGCTTCGCCGATGTCTGGGAGTGTTCGGGGCACCCGGCGTTCTCGGCGGCCAAGGGGACGACGCCATCGCAGGTGCTGACGAAGGTCCAGCCCGTCACCCCGATGCTGAACCTGATGGACCCGCCGGAGCACACGCAGCTGCGCAACCGGCTGCGCGCAGTGTTCATGCCGAAGCCGGTGGCGAGGCTCGAGGCGCCGGCGCGCGAGATCGCCCGGGCGTGTCTCGACGCTGCTCTCGAGAAGGGCGAGCTCGATGTGATCGGGGAGTTCTCCGGGCTGCTCTCGGTACGCATCACGTGCCGCTCGATCGGGCTGCCGATCGAGGACGCCGATGGGCTCGCACGGCTCGTGAATCGCTTCTTCGCCCGCGAGCCCGATGTCGACGGCATGACCGCCGACGGACTCGCCGCGGCGCAGGAGATGATCGATTACGGCCTTGCACTCGTGCGTGCGCGCCGAGCCGCAGGCCACCGGGATCAGGACGCCGTCGACATGTTCTGTACCGCCGAGATCGGCGGGAGGCGGCTCGCCGACGAGGAAATCGCGTCGCACCTGTCGATGCTGGTGATCGGCGGCTCGGAGACCTTCCCGAAGACCTTCGCGAACGCCGTGCTGCGGCTCGCCGAGCACCCGGATCAGCGCGCCGCCGTCGCCGCCGATCCGTCGCTGGTGCCGCACGTATACCAGGAGTCGCTGCGCTACGACATGCCGACGCAGTTCCTGTGCCGCACGCTGGTGTCGGACGTCGAGCTGCACGGCCAGACCTTGCGAGCCGGGCAGGGCGCGATGTTCCTGTACGCCTCGGCCAACCACGACGAGCGGGAGTTCTCGGACCCTGATCGCTTCGACGTCCAGCGGCGCGCGCGGCGGATCCTGTCGTTCGGCGCCGGCACCCACACCTGCCTCGGTCTGCACGTCGCGCGGCTCGAAGGCCGCGTCTGCCTCGAAGAGCTGCTGGCGCGGATTCCCGAGTACGAGGTGGACCTCGCCCGCGCTGAGCGCGTACGGACCGAGTTCGTCCAGGGCTTTGCGGCACTGCCGATCGTGTTCGCGCCGCGCTGAGCGCGCAGTGCGCGTGCTTCGCCGCGGTCCGGATTCGCCAGCGAGACCCTGGACCGATAGGATCCGCCCGGAGG
>CAYOHN010000325.1:0-4459 GCA_964403735.1 uncultured Spirochaetales bacterium
TTGTTTCGGATCTTCTCCGCGGGCCTGTTGGTGGCGGTGGCCCTGGTGATCCTGGTCCCGGCCTGGGGAGATCGCCTGGCGTCGTCGTTGTCTCGTCTGTCGGCACGCTTCGCGCCGAGCGCGACGAGCGGGAGCACGAGTGGCGTCGGCCAGTTCGGGGTAGGCGCGTTGCTCGGATTCGTCTGGCTTCCGTGCGTGGGTCCGACGCTCGGGGCTGCCATCGCGCTGGCATCGGTCGGTCAGGATCTCGAGCTCGTGTTCGTCGTGATGGCGAGCTTCGGGTTCGGCACCGCCCTCGCGCTGCTCATCGCGGGACGGCTCTCGGCGCGGGTCCTCGCGCGCTGGCGTCCGCACATCGGCGCGCGCGCCGGCCTCGGCAAGCGCGCACTCGGCTGGACGCTGCTGCTACTCGGCGGGTTGGTCCTGACCGGCTTCGACAAAACGCTCGAGAGCCTCGTCGTCGGCTACCTGCCGGCGTGGACCCTCGCCTTCTGACGGAGCACCCGCGGCGGACCGAATCCGACCTATCCGCTCGATGCCGCTTCGCTGCGTGACCGGCGGCTCCGACCGATCGGGAAGAACGCGAGCCAGATGCCGGTGGCGGTCACGACGCCGAAGCCGGTCTGCAGCAGAAGCAGCGTCGAATGCATGTGGGCCGGATCGAGGGTTCGGTTGATCAGCGTGCAGGCGAAGATTCCACACGCCGACGCCGCCGCCACGCCCCACAACAGAAACCGCTGAGCGAGCGCAGGATCGGCGAGACCCAACGCGACACGCCGTCGCATCAGCGACCAGAGCCGGAACGATTCGGCGGCGCTCCACAGGTAGCTCGCCAGACTCGCGACCATTCCCGGCCAGAACACGTAGCCGGGCGACGGAATCTCGGCGGGATCCGCCGCCCGTGCCGCGAGCGCCAGCACCAGGACTGCGGTCAGGCCGAGCTGGACACCCCGCGCCCACGGCTCGCGGGGCCGGAAGATGTGACGCACGGCCAGCGCCAGCGAGGCCGCGCCGAGATGGCCGAAGAAGGTTCCGGTGATGATGGCGAACGTGGCGGCCGGAGACGTGCGATCGCCGAGCTGCAGCGCGCCGATCAGCAGCGGGAAGCTGAGTCCCCCACCGGCGACCAGCGCGACGCCGATCGCCAGTTCGGGAACCTCGCCGGTCCGCCACGCGAGCCACAGCAGGCGGGTCCCGACGATCAGGCTCGACAGCACGAACACCGAAAACCCGACGGCGATTCCCGCTTCCATCACGGGCTCCGATCGGTCACCAGCCCCCTTCTCCTGAGCGCCTGGCTCCTCCCGGCGAGGCCCGCGAGCGTCGCGAGCGCGACCGCCCCGAGCAGAAGAGAGGCCGGCTCCGGCACCGACACCAACGCCTGCTCGGCATCGAGCCGCCCGCCCGTTCGGACGAGGCCATCGAGCGTCGGCTCGGGCCGCGCCGCCGCGAGCATCCGCTCGATGATCTGGCGATGCGTGAGGCTCGGCTGCTGCGACATCATCAGCGCTGCGACGCCGGCGACGAGCGGCGCGGCAAAGGAAGTCCCGCTGAGAGTCTGGACGGGCGCGGCGTCCGAGCTGCCGCTCGCCACCCCGGTGACGACGACGTCGTCGATGTAGATGCCGTCCGCCTCGAAGATCCCGTCGGAGAAGATCCGGAAGCGAAGGCGGACGTCCTGGCCGGCATACGGCGACAGATCTCCGGAGAGCACCGTTCCGGCGGACGCACCGTCTTCGGGAGGAAGCGACGACGCCGTGCCGACGACTGCGCCGAGCAGATTGAAGCTGCTGCCCGGCGGCGGGTCGCCGGGCGCCGTGGAGACCGCCACGCCGGCGATGTCGGAGAACGCAGCCAGGTCCCACCACGCGCGAAAGTCGAGGCGAGGTCCGACGGCCGGCAGGCGGATCCACGGGCTCAATAGCCAGCTGTCGATCCCCGGCGGATAGAAGGCGAACGGCGCGTCGTCGGTGCCGAAACTATCGGTCGCCCAGGCATTGCCGAAGGCGTCCTCGTAGATCGCCCAGGGCGGACATGGGTCGCAGAACTGGAACGCGGTCCAGCTCGCCGCGACGCGGTCGAAGTCCTCGAAGTCCTCGACGAACGCGACCTCCCGAGACAGACCGGCGCCGACGATGTCGATCCCCGGCGCCGCGAGATCGACGGTGTCCATCCCGAAGTTCGAGAACGACGTCAGCCCCCCGCTGCGATCCAACGCCGCCACCGACACGATGTTCGGCACGTCGTACGACGCCGGATACACAGGGGTGACGTCATTGTCGTCGCCGAGCCCGTCCCTGCCGCCGTTGCCAGCCGCGATGGCGGCCAGCACCCCGAGCGTATCGAGCCAGACGAACTGGTCGCGCTCCGCTTGCGAGAAGGCACCGCCTCCGAGGCTCAGGTTCACGATGCGAGCGCCGTTCTCGGCGGCGTAGGTGGTGGCGCGAATCAGGTCCAGCGCAGAGGCCGGCCGGGAGAATCCGAAGTCATCGAGGATCCGGAGCGCCATGACCCGCGCCGTCGGCGCCACGCCGGCGATCCCGACGCCGTTGTCGGCGGGCGCTGCGATCTGGCTGGCGACGAGCGTCCCGTGACCGTTCTCGTCCGAGGGATCCGCATCCCCGTCGAAGAAGTCCCAGCCGTGGACGTCATCGATGGAACCGTTGCCGTCGTCGTCGATGCCATTCGCCGGGATCTCGCCCGGATTCCGCCACAACACCGGCGCCAGCTCTGGATGCGCGAGCGCGACCCCCGTATCGATCACCGCCACCGTCACCGGCGCCCGCCCGGCGAAGCGCTGCCGGGCGCCCTCCCATGCGATGTCCACACCGGCCGGCCCGACGCGTCCGTTCACTCGCTGCCCGGTATTGCTCAGCGACCACTGCTGCGGGAACAGCGGGTCGTTCGGCAGTCCCTGCGGCCGGCGAAGCGGATTCGCCTCCGCATACGCGATCTCCGGGATCAGATCGAGACGGGAAATCATCTCGTCGACGCTCGCGCCGGCCGGGATCCGATATCCGACGAGATCCAGATGGGGGATCGCGTGCAGTCGCTCGAGCCCGTGCAGTCGCTCGATCTCGTCGATGCGCTGCGCGGACGCCTCCGCGGTCCACCGGACGAGGACCTCCCCGACCGCGGTTTCCGCGTGTCCCGGATCCGCGGCCGTGCATGCGATGGCCACGGCGAGCGCCGTGATGGGGTAGCGGCAGCGGCTCAGATTCCCTCGCCTTTCTCGAGCAGCTCGCGAAGCAGATCCTGGCTGTCGCCTCCGCCGAAGCTGAGCGCGCCCGAGCTGAACGTGGTGCCGTAGTTCCGTGCCAGCAGAACCGTCTGGGCGAGTCCCGACAGGAACTGGTCGGAAGTGAGCGGAGACAACGGATGAATATACGTGGCCCAGAGCAGACCGCGGGCGATGCCGTAGCGAGAGTCGAGCGCGCTATCGAAGTTCGCCTGGAGCAGCCGCTGCATGGTGGCGGCCGGCAGCGCGTCCGCCGCTGCGATGGCGACGACGACGCGCATGCGATCGTGCTTCGGGTCTGCGATCACCTGCGCGCGGGTGCCGTCGACGTCGAGCTGCCAGGCGTTGCCGTCCCGCTGGGCGCCGTCGTCGACGCGCCGGATCAGACGGTCGAGGCGTTCCACATCCATGCCGGCCGGAACCGCGTGGGGCGGCGTCACGGGAGCCTCCTCGACCCCGGGCTGCGGCGATGCGGCGCCCGGCGGGTCGGAATCGGGCACGGGCGCCTGCAGAGCCGCTGCGGGCGTGGCCGCGAAGATCAGCACCAGCGCTCCCAGGAAGACGCCGTGTCGGCCTCTGGCCCGAATCGCGGGCATCGTGCTTTCCACGTTCCGGCTCCTCTCGGATCTTCGTGTAGGCCCGCTCGCGCAGCGGAGCGAGGGTTGGATACCCCCGAGCCGCTGGAAGTTCGCGGAAGGGCTCCCCGATCGCTGCTGACTTGTTTGCCCCACGGGGGCCACAGACGTGGGGATCCCTGGCCGAGCGTGGGCATTCGAACAGCGAGCGTCTGGAATCCGTCACCTCTACGCACGAAGGAATCGCACGAGGGCGCGGACTCCTTTCGTAACCCACTGTTTTTAGGAGACATCGAAGCAACGATCGATCCCGATGGGGCCTGGCACGGTTCCTGCTTTTCTTTGGGCGCAGGGGGGCAAACGAACATGGCTGCTGCAATCACGATTCCGGTCCAGGCTCCGTCACACCACGCAGAGTCCCTGGACGTCACGCTCTGGGAACTAGTCTGGGCCGTGAGCCAGGTGGCCGACAACGAGCGCGAGGTCATCGCGACCGTCGCGCACATGCTCGAGTCCGGCTCCGTCCACCTCATCGGCAACTTCCGCGACTGCCCGATCTCCATCCGATAGCGTCAAGAAAGGGGCCGGGTTCGATCCGTCAACTTTTCCAGTGGAAAAATTGACGGATCGAACCCGGCCCCTTTCT
>CAYOHN010000326.1:0-4454 GCA_964403735.1 uncultured Spirochaetales bacterium
CGAGCAGCGCCTCGGCCTGGATCGCCGCGCCGATGGCCACCACCTCGTCCGGGTTCACGCCCTTGTGCGGCTCCTTGCCGAAGAACTCGGCGACGCGCTCCTGGACCAGCGGCATGCGCGACTGCCCGCCGACCAGGATCACCTGATCGATCTGGTCCGCCGAGAGCCCGGCGTCGGAAAGACACAGCCCGACTGTCGCCATCGTCCGGTCGACGATCTCCGCGGCGAGGCGCTCGAGCACCTCGCGCGTGACGATCACCGAGAGGTGTCGCGGCCCATCGGCGCCGGTGGCGATGAACGGCAGGTTCACCTCGGTCTGGACGGAGCCCGAGAGGTCGCACTTGGCCTTCTCCGCAGCATCCTTGAGGCGTTGGAGCGCCATCGGCTCCGCGCGCAGATCGATGCCCTCGCTGGCCTCGAAGTGCTCGATCAGATGGTTCACCAGCAGCCGGTCGAAGTCCTCGCCGCCGAGAAAGGTGTCGCCCGCAGTGGCCAGCACCTCGAGCACGCCCTCGCCCATCTCGAGGATCGAGACGTCGAAGGTGCCGCCGCCGAGGTCGTAGACCAGCACTGTCTCTTCGGCGTTCTTGCGCCCGAAGCCGTACGCCAGCGCAGCGGCAGTCGGCTCGTTGATGATGCGCAGGACCTCGAGCCCGGCGATCTTGCCGGCGTCCTTGGTGGACTGGCGCTGGGCGTCGTTGAAGTGCGCCGGTACGGTGATGACCGCCTCGCGAACGGACTCGCCGAGGAACTCCTGCGCCACGCGCTTCATCTCGCGCAGGATGATCGCGGCGATCTCCGGGCACGTGAAGGTCTTCTCCCCGAGCAGGATGCGCGGATCGCCGTTGGGGCCTTCGGTAATCGAGTACGGACACAGCTCGCTGGCGCGCCGCACTTCGGGCGAATCGAATCGGCGTCCGATCAGCCGCTTCGATGCATAGACCGTGTTGGACGCGTTCGTGATGGCCTGGCGCTTGGCCAGATGCCCCACCAGCCGCTTGCCGTCGTCCGCCAACGCGAACATCGAGGGCGTCGTCTTGTAGCCACCGGTATTGGGGATCACGACCGGCTGGCCATTGTCCACGACGGCGACACACGAGTTGGTGGTGCCCAGGTCGATCCCGATCACGCGACTCATCGCTTCCCTCCGAGCCAGCGAAGCGGAGAGGATCCGCCGGACACTTCGCGCAGCTCAGCGCGGATTTCGTCATTTTTGGGGTCGAGCTGTAGCGCCAACTCGAGTTCCCGGCGGGCGTTGGCCGCGAGACCTGCCGCCTGATAGACCTGACCCAGCAGTCGATGGCAGCCGGCGTCGCTCGGCTCGAGCTCGACGGCCTCGAGCGCCCACTCCTTGGCCTGGTGCAGGTCGCCGCCCGTCTGGACCGCCAACTGCGCCGCCCGGCGCAGCAGCGAGACGTCGCCGGGGCGGTACTGGATGGCTTCGTCGAAGGCGAGGAGGGCCGTCGGGTAGTCGCGCAGATCGAGCGCGTTCTCGGCCTCTCTCGTCAGCTTCCGGGCGGTTTCAGCGTGGGCTTTCTGCTGCACATCGGCAAACTGCTCCTTGTAGACCGCGTTCCAAGGGTCGAACGCGATCGCCAGCCGGACACCGGCGGCGGCCTCGAGCCAACGCTCGGCAGCGAACGCGGACATCGCCGCCTCGAAGAGCCGCTTCGCGCGCAGTCTGCGCTCCTTGCGCACGCGTTCGGCAAACGAAAAGACGTGGGGGCGCCGGGGCGGACGCGGTGCCGACGGCGGCGGCGTGCTCGTCTCCGGGCGCACCTCCGGGCCGCCTGCCGGCGGCGCCGCAACCGACTCGGACGGCGGCGTCGCGGCGGCAAGCGAGCGCTCGATCTCGGCGCGCGCCGTCGGATCCGAGAGCAGCTCGTAGGCTTCGACGATCTTCCGGAACACGCGCTCGAGCGGCTGCTGGAAGGAGCCGAGCTGCTTGCGGAAGTAGCGGTCCGGGTGGAACTCCTTCGACAGCGCGAAGTACGCGCGCTTGAGCGCCTTGCGATCGGCATCGGCCGGAACGCCGAGGATCTCGTGATACGGCGCCTCGAGGCGCGCACACAGCCCGATCAGCTTCTCCTGCAGGGCCACCGGGAGATCGAGCGCGGTGTCGACGGAGAGCGACGGCGATCCGCTCGCGACCGGAGCGCTCGCGGCCACCGGAGCGGCCGCGGCGCGGGGCGGCGGCTCGGAGGCCGGCGCTGCCGACGGCGACGGAGCGCGAGGCGCCTGCTCGACCGGCTCGACCTCCACGATGCCGTCGGCGAGCCAGCGCTCGAGACAGCGATCGACCTCTTCCGCGCCGACGCCGCCGATTTCGCGGAGGTCCCGCCACGACGTGCGGCCGTCGATGCGCGAGAGCAGGTATCCCTCGGCCGGGGTCAGCGACAGGGCCGTCGGATCGACGCCAGCGGACACCCGCGGGGTCTTCTCGCCCGATGCGTCGCGCTGGCGTACGAGAACCATCGCCTCCGTCCTGCCGGGGCAACCCCGAACAGGAGGGGAGCCTCGCGTAGTTGCTCTTCGGCGCCCGCGCCGGGGAAGCTGAGCTGCCGGTCGCGGGCGCGAGCGCGCGCAGCGGGCGCGAGAGGGAGCGCGGGAGGGGGCGGGACGGCGCTCAGCGCGGCGCGGCGAGCAGTCGCTCGAGGATCGCCTTCTGCGCGTGCAGGCGGTTCTCCGCCTGGTCGAAGACGATGCTGCGCGGCCCGTCGAGGACATCGTCGCTGATCTCCTCGCCGCGATGCGCCGGCAGGCAGTGCATCACGAACGCCTCGGGCGCGTGGCGCAGCAGCCGCGCGTTCAACTGGAACGGCTCGAACAGCGCGCGGCGCCGCTCGGCCTCGTCCTCCTGCCCCATGCTGGTCCACACGTCCGTGTAGACGAAGTCCGCGCCGCGCACGGCCTCCACCGGATCGGAACTCCACGAGATCCGCGCGCCGCTGCGCCGGATCAGCTCCTCGACCCGCCGGCGGATCTGGAGCGCCGGCTGATGCGTCGCCGGCGTCGCGAGCCGCAGCTCCCCGCCGAGCACGGCGATCGCGTTCAGCAGCGAGTTCGCGACGTTGTTGCCATCGCCGACGTAGGCGATCGCCACCTTCGCGAGGTCGGCGCGCTCCGTCACGGTCTGCAGGTCCGCCATCGCCTGGCACGGGTGCAGCAGATCCGTGAGCCCATTGATCACCGGAATCTCCGCCGCACTCGCCAGCGCCTCCACCAACGCATGATCGAAGGTGCGCGCGAGGATCCCGTGCACCCAGCGCGAGAGATTGCGCGCCACGTCCTGCGGAGACTCGCGGGTGCCGATTCCCACCTGCTCGGGACGCAGCAGGATCGCGTGCCCACCCAGCTGCGTCATGCCGGCTTCGAAGGTCACGTGTGTGCGCAGCGACGGCTTCTCGAAGTACATCGCCAGCGTGCGGCCGCGCAGCGTCTGCGGCGGCTCGCCGCGGCGGTGCAGGCGCTTCAGCTCGTGCGCGCGTGCGAGCATCGCGCGCAGCTCTTCGGCGGGCCAGTCGGCGAGCGACAGGAAGTCCTTCGGCGCGCTCATCGCGTCAGCAGCGTCCCGACGCCGCGGTCCGTGAAGATCTCCAGCAGCACCGCGTGCTGCACGCGTCCGTCGACGACGTGCGCACGGCCCACACCGCCCTGCACCGCCGCCAGACAGCACTCCACCTTCGGGATCATGCCGCCGCGGATCGCGCCGCTCGCGATCTGCTCGTGCGCCTGCTCGCGAGTGAGCTGCGCGACCAGCTTGCCGTCGGCATCCAGGACGCCGGCCACGTCGGTCAGCAGGATGAGCTTCTCCGCGCGCAGCGCCTGGGCGATGGCGCCGGCCGCCTCGTCGGCGTTGACGTTGAACGTGAGCCCGTCGTCGCCGACACCGATCGGCGCGATCACCGGCACGAAGCCCTTCTCGGTCACCGCCTCGATGACACCCGGGTCGACGGCGATCACCTCCCCGACGCGGCCGATGTCCCGCCCGTCGCGCAGTCGGCGCTTCACACGCAGCAGGCCGCCGTCGCTGCCGGTGAGGCCCACGGCCTGTCCCCCGCCGCGCTGCACGAGCTCGACGATCTCCCGGTTCACCGTGCCGCCGAGCACCATCTCGACCACTTCCATCGTCTCGTCATCGGTGACCCGCAGGCCGTCGACAAAGGTCGATTCGCGGCCGAGGCGCGCGAGCAGCGCGCCGATCTGCGGGCCGCCGCCGTGCACGATCACCGGCCGCACGCCGATGTGTTTGAGCAGCACGACGTCCACGGCGAACGACGCGCGCAGCGCGGCGTCCTGCATCGCGGCGCCGCCGTACTTGATGACGACGGTCTTGCCGACGAAGCGCCGCATGTACGGCAACGCCTCGATCAGCACCCGCGCCTTGTCGATGGCCGTCTGCATCGCGCTCATCCGCCCCGCTGCTGGGTCTCGCGCCGCACCTGCGCCACCTC
>CAYOHN010000327.1:0-4419 GCA_964403735.1 uncultured Spirochaetales bacterium
CGCGGAGATTCCATGCTCGAGACCCTGACCCGAGGCTTCACGGCCGCTCGCGAGCGCCTGCAAGGCGTCCGCGAGCTGTCCGAAGAGAACGTCGACGCCGCGCTGCAGGAAGTGCGCAGCTCCCTGCTCGAGGCCGACGTCGACTTCGCCGTCGTCAAGGGCTTCCTCGCCCGCGTGAAGGAGCGCGGACTCGGCGAGAAGGTCCGGACCCGCGCGCGCGACAAGAGCGGCAAGTTGCTGCGCGTCACCCCCGGGCAGCACTTCGTCGGCATCTGCCAGGAAGAGCTGATCGCGCTGATGGGACCCGTGGATACGCGCCTCGCGCGCGATGCGCGCGGGGTGACGTCGGTCATGCTGTTCGGCTTGCAGGGGGTCGGCAAGACGACCGTCGCCGCGAAGCTTGCGCGCCACCTGCAGCGGCAGGGCCGAAAGGTCCTGCTGGTGGCTGCCGACGTGCAGCGGCCGGCCGCCGTGCTCCAACTGCAACAACTCGGTGAACGCATCGAGGTTCCCGTCCACGTGGGCGCAGCCGGAGAGCCGCCTCCGGCGATCTGCGCCGCGGCTGCGGAACGCGCGCGCCGTCAAGGCTTCGACGCGGTCGTCTACGACACCGCCGGGCGTCTCGCCGTCGATGACGAGCTGATGCAGGAACTCGCGGCCGTGCGCGCCGGCGTCGACCCCGCCAACTCCCTGCTGGTCTGCGACTCGCTGATGGGACGCGACGCCGTCAACGTCGCGCAGGCGTTCTCGGAGCGCATCCCGCTCGACGGACTGATCCTGACCAAGCTCGACGGCGACTCGCGCGGCGGCGCCGCAGTGGCCGTGAAGGCCGTGACCGGCGTGCCGATCAAGTTCTTCGGCACCGGCGAGTCGCTCGACCGCATCGAGACGTTCCGGCCCGAGGGCCTGGCGTCGCGGATCCTCGGCATGGGCGACATCGTCGGCCTGGTCGAGGATTTCGACGCCGTCGTCGACGAGCAGGAAGCGGAGGAGGCCGAGGAGGATGCCGAGCGGATCCTGAAGGGTCGCTTCGGCATGGATGACCTGCTGAAGCAGCTGCGCCTGATCCAGCGCATGGGCCCGCTGCGCGACGTGATGGCCAAGATGCCGGGCATCGGGAAGCTCGCCGAGCAGGTCGACGAGGGCGAACTCGGCAAGGTCCAGGCGATGATCCACTCGATGACGCCCGGCGAGCGCACGCGCCCCGAGCTGATCGACCGCAGCCGGGCCAGCCGCATCGCTCGCGGCAGCGGCCGGCAGCAGAGCGAGGTGAACGACCTCGTGAAGCGTTTCTCGCAGATGCGCGAGATGATGGCCGCGCTCGGCAGCGGCGGTGCCGGCGGCATGCTCTCGAAGATCCCCGGCCTCGGCCGGATGGCGCCGGCCGGCGGCTTCGACCCCTCGATGCTCGCCGGCCTCGGCGGCCCGACCGGCCGCACCCGCCCCCTCAGCGCCACCGCCGAAGCCCGCCGCCGCAAAGACGCCAAGAAAAAGCGCAAGAACGCGCGCAAGGCGCGGCAGAAGGGGCGGCGGAAGTAGGAAACGCTGCGTGCCGCGACGCGCAGCGAGCCGAAGGCGAGCGAAGTCTTCGTGCAGCGCGGGACGACGCCTTGCCCAAAGAGACTCGTAGCCTCTACACTCCCGACGATTCGAGGCGACGGACGCTCCCTTCCCCCCTGAGCGACCTCCGCCATCGTGAGAGCACCCTCGAGGCTGGACTCACGCGCACTCGCCGCATTGCCGATCCGAGGTCGCACTATGCGCCGTGCCATCGCCATGAGCCTTGCCTCGATCCTACTGGGCGCCGTCGCGTCCGAGGCAGGCTCTCCTGCGTTCGGCAAGCACGGCAGGCGGGCATCGGCTCCGGCGGTGAGCGCTCCGCAGCCCGAGACGCCTGCCCCGGTACCCGCGATCACGGCGCAGGTCCAGCCGCTCGCCGCCAGCACTGCGGTCTCTGAGAAACTGTTTCCGCGCCCAGCCTCGATCGAGCCCCGCGTCCGGTTCTGGGCGCGCGTCTACAGCGAGGTCGAGACCAACGGCGGGTTCATCCACGACAATCGGGATCTCTCGATCGTCTACGACGTGGTGCGATGGCCGAAAGGACTCCCCGAGGCGCAGGCTGCACCTCGCTACGGGGCGGCGAAGCGGCAGTACAAGAACATCCTGCTGCGTCTCGCGAAGGAGCCACGCGGCCAACTGAGCGCCGAAGAGCGCCGCGTCCTCGCGCTGTTTCCGCCGGACGTCTCCCGCGCGCGTCTGCGCCAGGCCGCGGAGGGCGTCCGCTTCCAGCGCGGGCAGGCCGACAAGTTCCGCGACGGCTTGATCCGGTCGGGCCAGTGGGATGCCTACATCCGACAGGTGCTGCGCGAGCGCGGACTGCCGCTGGATCTGGCCGCCCTCCCCCACGTCGAGTCCTCGTTCGATCCGACCGCGAAATCACACGCCGGAGCCGGCGGCTTGTGGCAGTTCATGCCGTCGACGGCTCGCATGTTCAAGCTGCGCATCGACCGCGTGATGGACGAACGCTTCGATCCCTGGCGCGCGACCGAAGGCGCGGCCGCGCTGCTCGCCAACAATCACCGCGTCACCGGCACCTGGCCGCTGGCACTGATCGCCTACAACCACGGTCCCGGCGGACCGCTGCGAGCCACCCGCGAGCTCGGCACCACAGACATCGGTGTCATCCTCACTCGGTACGAGGGCCGCAGCTTCGGCTTCGCATCGCGTAACTTCTACCCGTCGTTCCTCGCCGCCCTCGAGGTCGACCGCAATTCCGCTCGGTACTTCGGTCCGCTCCAGAAGATGCCGCCGGCGAACCACGAGGCGGTGGTCACCGACGGCTTCTACTCGGCGCGTGCGATCGCCAAGACCTTCGGAGTCGACCTCGGCCTGTTGCGCGAGATGAACCTCGGCTTGCGAGAGCCGGTATGGAAGGGCCGACAGCTGGTGCCGAAGGGCGTCACGCTGCGCCTGCCCCGCATCGCCGGCCGGCCGCCGACCGCGCAGCTGCTGGCGTCGATCGCCCAGGAACGACGACCGGAGCAGGTCTCCGGCCGGTCTCACATCGTCCGACGCGGCGACACGATCTCGCGGATCGCGCGTCGCTACCGAGTGTCCGAGCGCGCGCTGGCGTCCGCCAACGGGATCCGGAATCCCCGCGCGCTCCCGGTCGGCCGCCGACTGCGGATTCCCGGCGGCGTCGAGGAGGCGATCGTCGCGGACCGCGCCCAGCGACGCCCGCCGGCGCAGACCCGCACCGCCAGCGCCTACACGGTCCGGCGCGGAGATACGTTGTCCTCGATCGCCGTCCGCCATGGCGTCTCTTCCCGGGCGCTCGCCGCCGCCAACGGCATCGACGATCCGCGGGCACTGCCGGTGGGCCGAAAGCTTCGGATCCCGGGACCGGGCGGCGTGCGTTCCGCCGCCGCCATGACGTACACCGTCCGGCGCGGAGACACGCTGTCCTCGATCGCCCGGCGCCACGGAACGTCCGTCCAGCAGCTCTTGGCGGCCAATGACATCGAACGCGCCGATCGCATCCGCGCGGGGCAGAAGCTGCGCGTCCCAGCGACCGGCGGCTGACGCCGCGCTTCGGCGAGAGCCGATTCAGGTCTGGAAGATCGTCTCGTCCGGCAGCCGGATCGCCGTCAGCGGTCCGCCGTAGACGGCGCCGGTATCGATGCCGATGCTGTAGGGCGGGTTCCAGCGCACGCTGAAGTCGGCGCGCGGCGTGTGTCCATAGACGATCGTGACGCCGAGCCGATGCGGAAGATCCATCGTCGAGCGGTCCCAGAGCAACTCCTCGGACCGCGCGCGGCGCAGCGCCTGCTCGACGTGATCGGAACGCCCCAGCGCTCGGCCGAGACCCGCGTGGACGAACAGGAAGTCGCCGTCGACGTGGTGGGGCTGCAGCGAGCGGAAGAAATCGATGTGGGCCGGCGGCAGCTCGAAGCGAAGCGGACGCGGCTCCGGAGCCTCGAAGTAGTCGTAGGACAGCAGCGTCTCGGCGCCGCCGTTGGCGAGGAACACGTCGGCGCCGAAGTAGTGGGATCCCGGCCAGCCGAGGAAGTCGAGGAACATCGACTCGTGGTTGCCGAGCAGGAACACCGCCGAACGCTCCTCCGCGACGCGAATCAGGCGATCGATCACGCCACGCGAGTCCGGGCCGCGGTCGACGTAGTCGCCGAGGAAGACGAGCCGGTCGTCGCCGCGGAGCGGCAGCCGGGCCAACAGCTCCTCGAGCTTGTCGAGGCGGCCGTGGATGTCGCCGATCGCGTAGAGCATGGGGCTCAGGCAGCTCCGCGCGCGGCGAGCTGCCCGCACGCGGCGTCGATGTCCGCACCGCGCGGCCGGCGCAGCGTGACGGTGACGCCATACCGCGTCAGTTCACCGGCGAAGCGCGAACAAACCTCCGGCGAC
>CAYOHN010000328.1:0-4389 GCA_964403735.1 uncultured Spirochaetales bacterium
TGCGCAACGTGCCACACGTGCGCGACGTCGCGACGATGTGCAGAATCCTCGCGGCACTCGGCGTTCCGGCCGAATGGGATCCCGAGGACGAACACACGCTGCGCATCGGGGGGCGGGGCCGCCCCACCCATCCCGAGGCGCCGTACGATCTGGTGCGTCAGATGCGCGCGTCGTTCCTGGTGCTGGGGCCGCTGCTCGCGCGCTGTGGCATTGGACGCGTGTCGGAGCCCGGCGGCTGTGCGATCGGCGTGCGGCCGGTGGACCAGCACCTGAAAGGGCTCGAGACGCTCGGTGCCAAGATCCGGCTCGATCACGGCTACGTCGAAGCGGCCGCTCCGCATCTCGACGGTGCGCGCGTCACCTTCGACATCACCACGGTCAACGGCACGCAGAACGTCATGATGGCGGCGGTGCTGGCGCGCGGCCGTACCGACATCGAGAACGCCGCCCGCGAGCCCGAGGTGACGGAGTTGGCGACGGTGCTCACCGGGATGGGTGCCGAGGTGCGCGGCGCCGGGACCGACCACATCGAGATCGACGGCGTCGAGACCCTGCACGGACTTCAGCACGACGTGTGGGCCGACCGCATCGAGGTCGGGACGCTGCTGGCGGCCGGCATGATCACCGGCGGCGCGGTGTCCGTCACCGGTGCGACGGCGGCGTTGCTCGAGGCGACCCTCGAGAAGCTGCGCGAGACCGGAGCCGAGATCGACGTCGGGCCTGATCGTGTGGCGGTCCGGGCGGGGGGACGCGGCCACGGCGTCAAGGCCGTGACGGCGCCGTATCCGGGGTTTCCGACCGACATGCAGGCGCAGCTCATGGCGGTGCTGGCCCTCGCCGAGGGCTCCAGCACGATCACCGAGACCGTCTTCGAGAATCGCTTCATGCACGTGCCCGAGCTGGTCCGGCTCGGCGCCGACATCACCGTCGACGGCCGGACGGCCCACGTGCGCGGCGTCGGCTCGCTGTCCGGAGCGCCGGTGATGGCGACGGACCTGCGCGCGTCGGCCGGCCTGCTGCTGGCCGGACTCGCCGCCGATGGCGAGACCGTGGTCAACCGCGTCTACCATATCGACCGCGGATACGAGCGGATCGAAGAGAAGCTCCGGCGGCTCGGCGCCGACATTCGCCGGGAGGTTTGAGCATGGCGGCTAGCCGCTCTGTGGGACGTGGGTCTGCGAAGGGCGCGTCGGCAAAGAGTGGGACCGTGAAGGCCAAGGCAGCCAAGAGCGCGGCGGCAAGGAGCGCGGCGGGCAAGAGCGCACCCGCGAAGAGCGCGGGCAAGCCGCGAGCGGCAGGCGGCAGTTCCGCGCTGCGTGTCATCATGACCGGCGAGCCCGGCTTCGCGCGCGCGTTCGAGGCGCTGACGAAGCGCCGCGACAGCGACCGCGAGGAAGTGGAGAAGGCGGCGCGCAAGATCCTCGAGCGCGTGCGCGAGGGTGGCGACGAAGAGCTGCTCGCGTGCATCCGAAAGTACGACAATGCCCGGCTGGACGCCGTCGAGGTCACCAAGGCCGAGTGGGACGAGGGCGTGAATGCCGTCGATCCCGCCGACCGCGCCGCGCTCGGCAAGGCTGCGATGCGCGTGCGCGATTTCCACCGCAAGCGCGTGCCCGCGAGCTGGGAGATGCGCGAAGAGGGCGGTGCGACCATGGGCGTGCGCGTGCGGCCGCTGCAGCGCGTCGGCCTCTACGTGCCGGGCGGCAAGGCCTCGTATCCGTCGTCGGTGATCATGAACGCGGTGCCGGCGTCCGTAGTCGAGGTGCCGGAGATCCAGATGGCGACGCCGCCGCAACCGGACGGAAGCTTGCGGCCGGAGGTGCTGATGGCCGCACGCCTGGCCGGCGTGCACCGCGTCTTCAAGATGGGCGGTGCGCACGCGGTCGCGGCGTTCGCGTACGGTACGGCCTCGGTGCCGGCCGTCGACAAGATCACCGGACCCGGCAACCAGTGGGTTGCCGCCGCCAAGCGGCTCGTGTTCGGGCACGTCGGCATCGACGCCGAGGCGGGCCCGACGGAGGTCATCGTCGTCGCGGATCGCACCGCCACGCCGGCGTGGATCGCTGCCGACCTGCTCTCGCAGGCCGAGCACGACGAGCAGGCGCAGTCGATCCTGATCACGCCGGTGAAGGCGCTGGTGGCGAAGGTGCAGGAGCAGATCGCCAAGCAGCTCGCGGGGCTCTCGCGTGCAGCGGTGATCCGGGCGTCGCTCGCCAAGCACGGCGCCATCGTCGTCACGCGTGATCTCGACGATGCGATCGAACTCAGCAATCGCTACGCGCCCGAGCACCTGGTGCTGGCCGTCGACGATCCGGACGCCGCCGTGAAGAAGGTCACGAACGCCGGCAGCATCTTCCTCGGTCACTATGCGCCGGTGGCGGTGGGGGACTACCTGGCTGGTCCGAACCACGTGCTGCCGACGGGAGGCACCGCGCGCTACTTCTCTCCGCTCGGCGTCGAGGACTTCCTGAAGCGCTCGAGCTTCGTGCGCTTCGAGCCGCCGAAGCTGCGCGAGCTGGGACTCGACCTGATCCGCCTCGCAGAGCTCGAGGGCCTCACGGCGCACGCCCGCTCCGTCGAGATGCGGCTCCTGAAGATCCGGCGGGAACGGCGCGAACGAGAAGCGGCCCGCGAAGCGGGAGGAGAGACGGAATGACGACCCCGCGCAAGACCACGCTCGCGCGCAAGACGCGGGAGACGGACATCCAGCTCGAGCTGAACCTCGACGGCAGCGGGCACTACGAGATCGCGACCGGAATCGCGTTCTTCGACCATATGCTCGAGTCGTTCGCCAAGCACGGCGCGTTCGACCTGCGGCTGCGCGCCACCGGCGACCTCGACGTGGATTTGCACCACACCGTCGAGGACGTCGGCATCGCGATCGGACAGGCGCTCCGGCAGGCGCTCGGCGAGGCCCACGGCATCCGCCGCTACGGCTACTTCGTGCTGCCGATGGCGGAGTCGCGCGTCGACGTCGCCGTCGACGTCTCGAATCGACCCTATCTGGTGTATCGAGTCGAGCTGAGCAACGACCGTGTCGGGAACTTCGACGTGTCGCTGGTGGAGGACTTCGCGCAGGCGTTGTCGCAGCACGCAGGTCTCGATCTGCACATCGAGCTGCGCTACGGCCGCAGCCCGCACCACGCCGTCGAGGCGATCTTCAAGGGTCTCGCCCGCGCGCTGCGCGCCGCCGTCGAGCTCGACCCGCGCACGCCCGGCGTGCCGTCGGTGAAGGGAGTCCTGTAGGCCGTGGCGTCTGCCCCCCTCCAGATCGCGCTGCTCGACTACGGCGCCGGCAACCTGCGCAGCGTCGCCAAGGCGCTCGAGCGCTCCGGGCTCACCGTCGACGTGACCAGCGATCCGGCCGGTGTGCGGCGGGCCGACGCCGTCGTGCTGCCCGGCGTCGGCGCGTTTCGGGATGCGCGCGAGCACCTGGCCGCCAAGCATCTGGACGACGCCGTGCTGGCGGCCATCGCCGCCGGAAAGCCGTACCTGGGACTGTGTCTCGGGCTGCAGTTCCTGTTCGAGGAGGCCGAGGAGCACGGGCTCACGGCAGGGCTCGGGCTGCTGCGCGGCCGCGTCACGCGGTTTCCCGAGCGCGTCGAAGGGGGCGGCCCGGACGGCGCGAGGCTGCTCGTGCCGCATATCGGCTGGAACGAGGTCCGCTGGACCCCCGTCGGCGCGGGCGGGGCAGGAGAGGCCGGCCGTCACCCGATGCTGGCGGCGCTCCCGGCGCGCGACCACTACTACTTCGTGCATTCCTACCGCGCGGTGCCCGTAGATGCGGACACGGTGGTGGGCTGGACCGACTACGGCGGCCCGTTCGCCGCCGCCGTAGCGCGCGAGAGGATCTTCGCCGTGCAGTTCCATCCCGAGAAGAGCCAGACGGCCGGCAAGCGGCTCCTCGACGCATTCGCCCGCTGGGTCGGAGAGGTGCGATGAAGCGCGCTCCGCGCCGATCCATCGTGGTGTCGCTGAGGGTCGTGATGTCGCTGGGGGCACGGGCGGTGCTGGCGTCGCTGGTGGCCGCGGGCGCGCTCGCCTGCGCACAGGAGACGCGCTTCGTGCAGGTCCGCGAGGCGAGTAGCGAACCGCTCGCGATCCGACGACTCGCGGTTTCGCCGTTCCGAATCAGCGATCGGCCGGGGGCGCCGGCGCTGCCGGCGGACGCCGCGGCGCTCGTCGGGGGCTACGTGGGGGAAGCCTTCCAGACCCGCGGTCTCGACGTCGTGCCGGCCAGCGATCTGGCGAGCCATCTGGGCTTGTTCGAGCCTCCGCGCGAGGCGCTCGACGCGCGCGCGGTGGCCGCCGAGGCCCACCGGAAGTTCGGCGCCGACGCCGTCGTGATCGGCGCCGTCTACCGCTTCCGCGAGCGCACGGGCCAGTCGA
>CAYOHN010000329.1:0-4387 GCA_964403735.1 uncultured Spirochaetales bacterium
CGGCGGAGTTCTCGGAGCGGGAGCTGACGCCGACTCCGTCGGGCCTCGTGCTGACACTCGGCAGCGGCGACGCGCTCGCACAGGCTGCGGCGGTGTCTCCGGAGACGCCGGAGACGTCGGAGACGTCGGAACCTGCGAGCCCGGCGCAGGCGCACCGTTCGGGGGCGTCGTCGACGGCGCCCGTGCCGGCTCCGGCTCCGGCGATGAGCACGGTCCAGAGCGTGACCTTCGCGTCGGATGGCGACGGCGACCGTCTGGTGGTCTCGGCCGATCGTGCCGTCGACTACCAGATCCTGCGCCCGGCTCCGACGACGCTCCTGCTGGTCGTTCCCGGCGCGAACCTGGCTCCGGAGGCCGCCACGCGAGTGGCGCCCGAGGGCGACGGTCCGGTGTCGCTGATCAGCGCCTTCGAGCAGCCGGACATGGCCCGGCCGGAAGTGCGCGTGGTCGTCGAGCGCGCGGCGGGTCTCGAGCCGCGCATCCGCAAGGATGGCAACGACATCGTCCTGGTCTTCGAGCGGGGCGAGGCCGTCGCGGCGGCACTGCCGCTCGATGCCGATCCGGCCGAAGTGCCGGCGGCGCCGGCACCGCCGGCCGAGACGGCTGCGAGCGACGAGATCGCTTCGACGCAGGCAGCGGAGAAGGCGCTGGCGTCGGCTGCGGCTTCGGTCGCTCCCGCGGAACCGTCCGCGGCGGCGCTCGAGGGCACCGATCCGATCGACCAGCTCGACGAGGGCGGCCTGCTCGACGGCAAGGAATACGTCGGGCGGCGGATCTCGCTCGACTTCAAGGATGTCGACATCCGCGACGTGCTGCGACTGATCGCAGACGTGTCGGACCTGAACATCATCGCCGGCGACGAGGTCGACGGGACCGTCACCATCCGCCTCGTGGACGTGCCGTGGGACCAGGCGCTCGACGTGATCCTGCTGACCAAGGGCCTCGGCTTCGTCCGCGTCGGCAACGTGCTGCGCATCGCGCCGGCCGAGATGCTGAAGAACGAGGAGGAGGCCCGGCTCCAGGAGCGGCGCGCCAAGGAGAAGCTCGAGGATCTCGTCGTCAAGCTCCAGCCCGTGAACTACGCCAACGTGGACGAGGTCTCGAAGCTCGTGAAGCGCCTGCTGACGCCGCGCGGGACGGTCGACGTCGACAAGCGCACGAGCACCGTCATCATCAAGGACATCCCGAGCGTGATCGACGAGGCCACTGCGCTGGTCAAGGCGATCGACTCGCAGACGCCGCAGGTGATGATCGAGACGCGGATCGTCGAAGCGTCGCTCGACTTCTCGAAGGAGATCGGGACGGAGTGGGGCTTCGGCTCACAGCCCGATGACGACGAGACGGATTTCACGATCGGAGGCTTGCGGCCGATTACGAGCCAGGACACCCGCTTCCCGTTCGACAGCGCGAACAACGCGGTGGTCACGAACCCGATCACGCTCAATCCGGCCGGCCTGTTGAACCTGGGCGGCTTCCTGCTGAACGACCGGGTCAACGTGGATCTCCGGATCGCGGCGGCCGAGCTCAACGGCGAGGGCAAGGTGATCTCCAGTCCGCGCGTCGTGACGCTCGACAACCGCGAGGCGATCATCGAGCAGGGCGTGTCGATCCCGTTCCAGACCTTCGAGAACGGCGATGCCCAGCTCGAGTTCATCGATGCCGTGTTGTCGCTGAAGGTGACTCCGCACATCACCGCCGATCGCGCGATCATCATGGCGATCGAGGTGACGCGCAACGCGCCGGACAACAGCATCGAGACGCCCACCGGCTCGCCGGCGATCGCGAAGAACCAGGCCAAGACCGAGACGCTGGTGCAGGACGGCCAGACCCTCGTGCTCGGCGGGATCTACGTGATCGAGAAGGCGGAGAGCTCGCAGCGGGTGCCGGGGTTCTGGAAGATCCCGCTGATCGGCAATGCGTTCCGCAACTTCGACACCGAGGACAAGCGGCGCGAGCTGCTGATCTTCGTGACGCCGTCGGTGGTGAACCAGGCCGGCGCCGTCGGAGGCTGAGCGAGACCGGCCGGCCATCCCGTCGCATGCGTCGGATGGCCGGCCGGCACGGATCCGGACGGGGCGGATCGGGCAGGGCCCGGTCCGCCCCGTTTCCGTCTCGGTCTCCCAGGCGCGGTCTCGTATACTCGCCGCGATGAGTCGAGCGACGATCTGGTTGGTGGGATTGATGGGCGCCGGGAAGTCGGCCGTGGGCGAGCGCCTGGCCGCTCGCCTGGGCTTGCCGTTTGCGGACAGCGACGCCGACGTGGAACGCGCTGCGGGCGCCACGGTCGCGCAGCTCTTCGCGCAGGAAGGCGAGGCCGCGTTTCGCATCCGCGAGCGGGCGGCGATCGAAGCGGTGGCCGGCCGGCCGGGCGTCGTGGCGCTCGGCGGGGGCGCGGTGGCGGAGCCCGGTGCGGCGACGCTGTTGGCCGACACCGGCACCGTCGTGTGGCTGCGCGCGCGGCCGGCGACGCTGGCGGCGCGAATCGGCAGCGGCGAGGATCGACCGCTGCTCGCCGGTCTCGGCTTCGCCAAGCGAATCGAGGCGCTGCGGGTACTCGCACGCGCGCGGGAGCGCTTCTATGCGAGCGCGCGCTTCAGCGTCGACACCGATGCGCTGACGCCCGACGAGGTGGCGCAGCACATCGCCGAGCACCTGACGGAGCGCACGCCCGGAGCAGGGGCAGACGACGCGATGGATTCTGCGGACGATCCGACCCCGCGCGTCGTTCGCGTCGAGCTCGGCGAGCGCAGCTACGCGATCCGGATCGGCTTCGACATGCTCGAGCAGGCAGGCCCGGCGATCGCCGAGCTCGCCAAGGCCCGGCGCGCCGTCGTCATCACCGTGCCGGAGGTCGCACGCCGCTACGCACCGCGCGTCGAGCGCGGGCTGCGCGCGGCCGGGCTGAAAGTGCGCCGGCTGCTCGTGCCGGACGGCGAACGCGCGAAGACCCTGCGCCACGCAGCCGCGCTCTACGAGGAACTGCTCGCGTTCGATGCCGATCGCAGCACCGTCGTCATCGCGCTCGGCGGCGGCGTCGTCGGCGACATGGCCGGCTTCGCCGCGGCCACGTGGATGCGGGGCATTCCGTTCGTCCAGGTGCCGACGACGCTGCTGGCGATGGCCGACGCCAGCGTCGGGGGCAAGGTGGCCGTGGACCTGCCGCGCGGGAAAAACCTGGTGGGGGCCTTTCACCAGCCCCTCCTCGTCTGGATGGATCTCGCGACGTTGCGCACGCTGCCGCGCCGGCAGCGCGCGGCGGGGCTCGCGGAGATGATCAAGCACGGCGCGATCCGCGACGCCTCGCTGTTCGAGCGCTTCGAGCGCGATGTCGAGGCGATCCTGGACCTCGAGCCGGGGCCGACGCTCGACGTCCTCGAGCGCTCCTGCGCGATCAAAGCCGACGTCGTCAGCCAGGACGAGCGCGAGGCCGGTCTGCGGCTGCATCTGAACTTCGGCCACACGCTGGCGCACGCGGTCGAGACGCTCACTGGCTATCGGCGGATCCTGCACGGGGAGGCCGTCGCGATCGGCATGGCCTTCGCCGCCCGGCGCTCGGAGGCCCTCGGCTATGCCCCCGCCGGGACCGCGGATCGACTCGCCGCGCTGCTGCGCCGGGCCGAGCTGCCGACCGAGGCGCCGGCGTTTCCGCGTCGCGCTTATCTCTCGGCGCTGCGTGTCGATAAGAAACGGACGGACGCGCACGTCCGCTTCGTCGTCCTCCGCGGGATCGGCCGGGCCGACACCGTTCCGCTCACGCCCCAGGAGATCCTGCCGAAGCAGTTCGGGGCGCGTGCCGGCACGTCGCGGACCCGGGGCGGCTCGCGACCGAGCGGCACGGGGCGGCGGCGCCGGTGAAGAGTAGGAGATCGGGTTTGCAGCCGGACGAAGTCACGCACGAGCCGAACCACCGGGGCGCAGTAGACGCCTCTCTGGTGTTGCGCGCACTCGGACTGCTCGACGACGGCTCCGTCGCCGATGCCCGCGAGCTGCTGGCCGCGGCGCTGGCCGAGGCGACCGGCGAGCGTCCGTGGGCGCCCGTCCGGCACCCGGCCGATGCATTCGAACCGATCGGCGACGCCGAGTTCGAGAGTGCGTTCGACGACGCCCGGCCGGAGACGGATTCGATGATCGATGCCGATGGCATCGCCTTCGAGGCCATCCTGCGCGCGAAGCTCGATGCACCGGAGAGCGTTTCGCTGCCGGCGCCCGATTCGCCGTTCCACACCCGGACCATGGCCGACCTGCTCGAGCGGCAGGGCGATGTCGAAGGCGCGCGCGCGATTCGCACGGCACTCGAAGAAGACGCCTGCGAGCAAGAGACCGCCGCCGAGACCGCTGCCGGGAGCGCCACCGGCGCTGCGGCGCGGAGGCGAAGCATCCAGACTCT
>CAYOHN010000330.1:0-4358 GCA_964403735.1 uncultured Spirochaetales bacterium
CATGCACGGACGGTAGCCCAGCGGATGCGGGCTCCCCGCGAGCCGGCGCGGGGAGCGGGGACGTTGTTTCCGATTTCCTTTGCGATCGCCGCCGGTCGTCGGAATCTCCGACCCCGGGACCAGCGGAAATCTGGAACCAAAGTCCCCGCTCCCGACGCCGCGCGGCCGCGCCGAGGCCCTCGTGCGGCCCTCCCGGAGAGGGAGAGGGGCGTTTTCGGTGTGCACACCGAAGCGTCACGGAGTTTCTACTTGATCCGGTGTCAGGGGGGTACAACCAGTCTGCTCGGTCCCGCTTTTCGGGGCCGCTCCTGGGAAGGGGAAGGCGGATGCGGACTCGTGTGCCGTGGATGATGTCCTGGGGGCGCGTGCTCCCGTTGCTGCTGGGCCTGGCGGTGGGGGCCGGGCCGGCCTCGGCGGTGACGATCGACTGGGTGACGGTGGGGGATCCGGGCAATCCGGCGGACACCGCAACCAACTGCTCTGGGCCCGACGGTACCGGTTCAGCTCCCTGCGGGTCTGTGGGGAAGTCCTACCGAATCTCGAAGTTCGAGGTGACGAACGCGCAGTACGCGGAGTTCCTGAACGCGAAGGCCGCGGACGACCCGCTCGGGCTCTACAACGTGAACATGGACTTCAGTGCGCAGGGCGGCATCACGCGCGCCGGGAGCTCGGGAAGCTTCACGTACAGCGTGAAGTCCGGCTTCGAGAACAAGCTGGTGAACTTCGTGTCGTTCTTCGATAGCGTGCGCTTCACGAACTGGCTGAACAACGGGCAGGGGAGCGGCGACACGGAGACGGGCGCGTACACGGGCTCGGCGAGCCCGAACGGGACGTTCGACCAAGGCGGGAATGTGTGGGAGTGGAACGAGGAGATCGTGAGCTTCTCGAACCGGGGCATCCGGGGCTGGCTCGGCAGCGCCAGCGTCCTCGCCGCGTTCGCTCCCGGGCGGCAACAGCCCGGACGACGAGGACGGCAGCATCGGGTTTCGTGTCGCGAGTCCGGTCCCCGAGCCCGGTACGAGCCTCCCTGCGGTGATCGCGCTCGCAGGCCTGGCCCCGCGGCAGGAGCGTCGCAAGCGGACCCTCTGATCTCTTGGCCTTGGACCCTTGTCCGGAGCCGCGCGGCGTAAGCCGCGCGGTCCGCGCTTCGGGGGGAGCGCAGATGCCTCGCGCGGGCGGCGGCAGGCTTTGTCAGCGCTGCGCGAAGAGCTGCTCCGCGATCGCTTCGCGCGTCGTGCCGGCGTGCCGGGCCACCTCGGCGAGGACGGCGGCCAGAGTGCCCACGCGCAGCGTGTCGTGGTTCGGGATGGTGACGTGGTGCTCGCCACCCGTGCGCGTGGTGAGGCGGAGGTGGCTCCCCGTCTGTCGCGTCACCTCGTAGCCGAGGCGCCGCAGCGCCCGGGCGAGGTCCGGGCCCGAGAGGTCTCGGGGCAGCCTCATGCCTGGAGCACTTCCTCGCGGACGAAGTGCAGGCGGATCACGGCAGGCGCCGTGGCCTCCTCGAAGTGACACCGCACGGCATCGCGGACGCTCTCGTGCAGCGCCTTCAGCGTGTCCGCTTCGGTGAAGATGGCGGCGCCGAGCGCCCGGGCGGTGAAGCCGCCCTCGGGCGCCTCCTCGACGAGGAAGAGGATCTCGTTCATGGTGCCCGGGAAGATAGCTCGATCCCGCGCAGCCTCGCGATTTCCTTCGGCAGCCTGCTGACGGCGGAGCCATGCGTCGGGTCGCAGGCGGAGCGGCTGGATCCACACGGGATCCACAACTCGCCGCGAGGAACCCCCAGCGATCCCGCTAGGTTTCCTCGTCCTCCTCCGGGTTCGAGTCCCGTCCGCCGCGCCACTCGCTCCCATGCCTCAGCGAAGACCGATCGCCGGGGCCTGCCGGCCGAGCACGTCGAGCACGACCTCGAGACCGGGCGGTGCGGCCACCCGATGGCATCCTCGCTGCTGGGCCCCCCTGACCTCTCACAAACCGTGGAGGATAGGCGTTTCTTTGCAGGCCGCGGGGGTCGCCGCCGGCGCACGGATCCGCGAATCTGGCGGTGCGATGCTGACTCTCTACGCTCCGAAGAGTTACTTCACTCCCTGTTCCCAAGAGTTCTGGATAGCCACAGCGATGACAGGCTTTGCCCAGTCCGGAGTCTGTGATAGCTCATAGGCATTGGGAGCCAGGATCTCGCCTTGTCTCACGTGAAGTAGCAGCCGGGGGTTCGGTCGGCGGCCAGCCTGCGGGTCGCCTTCGCCGCTGTTGTCGAAGACTCGGAGTTCGGTGAGCTTTGGCATGAGCCGCACGAGGTTCTGGACACTTCTGGTGTAGCGACGGCGGATGTCCGCCTCGGGAATGTCGTGGCCGCCATGGGCAACGCGGGCGCGCACCCGGCGGACGTGGTCGTCTGCGCTGGCCAAGCCGACATACCAGATCTTCACTCCGAGACCGGTAGAAGCTGCGCGATCGAGGAGCACCGCCATCGTGCGGCCGCCCAGGGTCGTTTCGAACGCGAAGGACTTCCCCTCGGCGATCGCTTGCTCGAGCAGTCGCCTGCCTGCCTGCCAAGCTCGGCTATTCGCCTCTAGAGGTGTCAGCGACGGGTCGGCTTCGCGGAATCGCGAAGCAGCTTCATCGGGGTTGAAATAGTCGCCGCCGGCCTGGCGGAGCATGGCTCCGCCGATGGTGCTCTTTCCCCCGCCGTTGGTTCCTGCCAAGACGGTTATGCAGGGGGCGTGTCCGGAGTCAGTCACGCCTGGAAGACGACGTATCCTTGTGAGCTTCGGCCAAGGCGGCTTCCGCCAGCTCGGTTGGTGAGGCTCGGAACAACGCCTGGGTGGCCTGTCGCGCCGCTGGCGTCTGCATGCGGACCATCAACTCATCGAACTCGTGGCTCAAGGCTTCGAGGTCCGGTGCATCCGCGCCCGCTAGATCTCGATATTCCTCGAAGGAGATCAGGACGGCTGCTGGGGAATCGTGCCTTGTAATGACAACCCGTTCACCACGTGCGGCAGACCCTAGGAGACGGCCGAACTGGTTCTTTGCGACTGTGGCCGGGACGCGTGTACTCTCGGACGGCGCAGCAGCTCGAGCCCAGCGGCGCCCAAGCGACGAATCGCTCTGGATTCGCTTCAATGCCGTTTTCAGAAGGGAGTCGAGCCTCACTGGCTTCTGCAGGCAGAAGGCACCGAGATCCGTTGCCTCCTGCAGTGGACGCTCGGTGTCACATAGGAGCACAACAGGGATGTCCGCGTCGCGGGCGCGAAGCGCACGGAGTAGCTCGATTCCGCTGCCGCCCGGGAGCGCGACGTCGCAGATCACCAGGTCGAACGTTTGTCGCTCGACCTGGAGCCGTGCCGCTCGAGCGTTTGCGGCCGCGGTCATCTCTACCCCGTAGGTCGCGAGTCGCCGCGCGAACTCAGCCAACTCCTCAGTCAGGTCGGGGGTCAGCAGCAGGAGTCGCCGCGAGGCGTGATCGGCTCCGTCGAATCGCATAATGGCCATAATAGCTCAACTTCGGATTTCCCATCGCGTATTCTCCCCCGCCGGGAGTTCCTTGCTACCAGGGGCTGTCGCCGCTCGAGGGTCACGGGCGCCTCAGATGCTTGCGGGATACAACGGGATACAGGCTTCAGTCCTCCGGATCCCTGCGTTTCCGGGGGGTTGCGGCCGAACGGTGTAGGTTCGAGTCCCGTCCGCCCCGCCACAAGGCGGATCTCGTTCAGCTTCTCGGGTTTGGCGAGACCCGCACGCTTCGTGCGCAGGTGCGAGCGCTCGCTCGGGTTCTCAGCTCGGGACAGATGCGGGATGCAAACCGGTCAGCGCTTCGGTCTTCGCTCCGCATCCAGCTCGGGCGGCCGGAAGCGCCGGTTCTTCGCGGTTCGCGTGCAGCGGCAACGTCCGGAGCTGCTCAGCGCAGGTCGATGGCTGGGGCCTGCGGACCGACCACGTCGAGCACGACCTCGAGGCCGGGTGGTGCGTCCACCCGATGGCGTCCTTCCGCGTACGCGTAACGCACGACGAGGTCATCGATCACGCGCGCGCCGAGGTCGAACAGGCGCCGCAGGTGCGACTGGTAGACACGCACCGCCGCGGGGTTCGTGAAGTCGATGCAGCCCACGCGCACACGAAAGCGTCACGCGTTTTCTACTTGAATCGATGGTTGGGGGGGGGGGGGTATAACCACCCTGCTCGGTCCCGATTCTCGGGGCCGCTCCTGGGGAGGGGATCCCAACTGGAGGATCCCCATGTTTCGTTCATCTGCTGGCCTGTTTGCCTTCTCGCTGGTGTTCCCTGCGCTTCTGCTCGCGGCTCCGCCCTCGGCGGTGACGATCGACTGGGTGACGGTGGGGGATCCGGGCAATGCCGCGGAT
>CAYOHN010000331.1:0-4350 GCA_964403735.1 uncultured Spirochaetales bacterium
TCGCCGCTGGCGTTGTCCGAGTCGTTGGCCCGGAAGGTCACCGGGCCGCCGCCGAACGGGCTCGAGAAGCCGAAGAAGTTGAAGTCGCTCGACGCGAAGCTCGAGCCATCCGGACCGCCGCTCGGCTCGAAGGTCAGCGGTTCGCCGAAGGCGTCCTCCCAGCCGGCGACGTCGGCGTCGAAGTTCTCGGTGAACGGAAGTGTGGCGAGCGCGGAGGCCTTCCCCGCGCCGGTGAGGGCCACGGCGAAGGCCGCGGCGAGAGCCAGTTTCGATCGCATGTGACGAGACTCCTTGCAGTATTGTTGTGGATCACGAGCGCATCCTCCCCTTTCGATCGACTGGCTGGCCTCATTGGGCTGGCGGGCGGTCCGGGCGGCGGCCTGCGCTCGTGAAGCACGAATGGCCGCCGCCCGAAACGAGTGAGAACGTTCAGGACACGATCGGCTCGAGGGCGCCGAATCGCGTGTCGAAGCAGGCCTGGTGGCGGAACCGGATCACGACGTGATCGTCGGCGGCTCCGTGGAACAGCGTGTTGTGCCACCAGACGTTGTCGTAGACCGGTCCGGACTCCAGTACCTCGGCGAAGACATCGAGGTGGTGGCAGCGGAAGCGTCCGATCTCGCTGCGGTCGGCGAGATCGAAGACGAAGAAGACGAGCGCACACTGAGGCTCGGCGCGCAGGGCATCCACCAGCGCGGCCTTCTTCGGGAGCAGCGTGGTGATGGAGTCCGGATCGAAATCGTCGGCGCTCCGGTAGTAGTCGAGCAGGTAGTGGATGCCGCGGTCGTAGACGACGCGGGCACCTTCGGTGATGCCTTCCTCGTAGAGCTGCCGGAACTCCCGGGTCTTGCGTTCGAGCTGCTCCGGATGCGGGAGCAGGCCGCAGATCACCGAGCTGCTGATGAAGCCGGGGCCGCCGCCCGGCCGTCGCACCGTGACGAGCGGCGCCACGCCCGCGTGCGGGGCGCCGTTGCGCTCCTCCATCGTGTGACGCCGCAGCGCCACCTGCCATTCCAGGAACTCGCGCGGCATCGGGCGGACCTTGCTCGTGGCTCTCTTGAACATCGCGGATCTCCTACAGGCTGCGCAGCGGATCGCCGGGTCCGCGCACGCGGATGCCGATCCGGCCGTCTTCCTTCGTAATGCGGGTGTCGACGGCGAAGACATCCCGCAGCATCTCCTCGCCGAGGCAGCGCTCGGGCGGCCCGCAGGCGTAGAGCCGGCCGCGGTGCAGGATCGCCAGCCGGTGGGCGAGCCCGGCGGCCTGCTCGAGGTCGTGCAGCGAGACGACGATCGTGAGCCCGCGCTCCCGGTTCGCCCGCGCGAGCAGATCCAGCACTTCCCACTGGTGCCGCAGGTCGAGCGCGGCGGTGGGTTCGTCGAGAAGCAGCAGCTCCGGCTCCTGGGCGAGCACCATTCCGATCCACGCGCGCCGGCGCTCGCCGCCCGAGAGTGTCTCCACCTTGCGGGCGCGCAGGTCGCCGAGGTCCATCGCCGAGAGCGCCGTGCGGATCGCGAGGCGATCGCCCGCGCCGAGCGGCGCGAGGGCGCCGACGTGCGGGTGCCGCCCGTTCGCGACGAGCGCCTCCACCGTGAGACCCTCCGGCACGGCGGGGTCCTGCGGCAGCCGTGCCACGCGCTTGGCGAGCCGGCGCCGCGCCAGGCGCTCGAGCGGCTGGCCGTCGAAGCGGATGCGGCCCGCGCGCGGCGCGATCTCCCGCGCGAGGCCCGCGAGCAGCGTGGACTTGCCGGACCCGTTGGGGCCGACGAGTGCAACGATCTCGCCCGCCGCCACCGTCAGCGACACGTCGCGCACCGCATCGCGATCCGCCTGCGGGTGCCGGAGGGAGACGCGTTCGGCTTCGAGCAACGCGGCACTCACGGCAGTTTCCGCCACAGGATGAGCAGGAAGTACGGGCCGCCGATCAGCGCGAGCAGCGCGCCGACGGGCAGCTCGATGGGCGCCACGATCGTACGCGCGGCCGTGTCGGCGAGCAGCACCAGGGCGGCCCCGCCCAGGGCCGAGGCCGGCAGCAGCATGCGGTGCCCGGGCCCCACCACGAGTCTCAATGCGTTCGGCACCACGAGTCCGACGAAGCCGACGAGGCCCGCCACCGAGACCGCCGCGGCCGCGAGCCACGCGGCGAGCGCGGCAGCGGCGAGCCGGGCGCGGCGGACGCCGACGCCGAGGCCGCCGGCCGTGGCGTCGTCGAGCAGCAGCACGTCGAGCGGACGGATCGCGAAGGCGGCGACGGCCAGACCGAGCAGCGTCGGCACCCCCACCAACACCGCATCGCGCCAGCCGAGTCCGGAGAGCGAGCCCACCAGGAACGCGGCGAACGACGGCGCGCGGTCCGCGTAGAGGAAGCTGAGCAGCGCGACGCCCGCGAAGCCGACGGCCTGGATCGCGACGCCGGAGAGCACGAGGCGCAGCGGACCGGTGCGCAGGCCGCTGTGCCGGAAGCCGAGCGTCACCACGGCGCCCACCGCCAGCAGCCCGCCGGCGAAGGCGAGCACCGGCACCAGCGCGGGCTGCTCGGGAAAGAAGAGGATCGCCACCAGCGCCGCGAGTCCGGCCCCGGCCGAGACGCCGACGATCCCGGCGTCCGCAAGCGGATTGCGCAGTGCCGTCTGCAGCACCGTCCCGGCCACGGCCAGCGCGGCCCCCACGACGGCCGCGCCGGCGACGCGCGGTAGGCGCACGTCGCGCAGGACCGGAGAGAGTTCGAGCTCCGGCTGCCACGCCGTGCGCAGGGCATCGAGCAGCGAGACGGGCGCTGCGCCGACGGCCGCCGCCAGTGCGGCCGACGCGAGGAGCGCCGCCGCGAGCAGCGGGAGCCACAGCTCCGGCCGCGGCGTCACCAGCGAGCGCGCGCGCCAGCGGAGCGTGGCCGCATTCATCGTTCGGCGCCTTCGCCAGCGGGCGAGACGAGCGCGCGCAGCGCATCGGCCGCCTGGACGAGACCGAGGCCCGGGTTCGCCGTGAAGAGTTTCGGGTCGAGCACATGGACGCCGCGGGTCGCCGTCCGGCGTAGGGATTGCCAGGAGCCGCCCCCGCCGGTGCGCTCCGCGAAGCGGCTCTCGATCGCCGCCGGGTCGCCGTGCGTGACGAGCAGCACCAGCTCCGGCTGCAGCGTCGCGAGCGTCTCGTCCGAGAGCGCGACGAGGCCCGGGAAGCGCTCGTCGCCGCCGGCCACGTCGCCGACGTTGTGGAAGCCGAGCGTATCGAGCAGGTCGCCGAGCCACGTGCGCTCGGTCAGCACGAGAAACGAGCTCGATGCGCCGAAGAGCGCGAGCGTTGGGACCGGCTTGCTCTTCGCCGGACTCACCACCCGACTCTCGGCGAGATGACGCCGAACGGCGTCGGTCTCGCGGCGCATCGCGTCGGCCGCTTCGATCCGCGAGCCCAGCGTGTCGAGCGCGCTCAGGGTGGCCGCGACCGATCGGGTATCGAGGAGCATCACCTGCGCCCCGCCGATCGCCAGGCGCTCCTGCTGCGCCGCATGGAGGCTCGCGTCCCCGATCACGAGCGTGGGACGCGCCTCGGCGAGACGCTCGAGGCTCGGGGCGTGCGGGGTGCCGAGGTCTGCGGCGCCGGTCACCGGGACCCGCAAGTCTCGCCGTACCTCGGCGACCACGACGAACGGACCCTCGATCCGGGCGAGCGCGTCGGCCACGAAGGGCAGCAGCGTGGCGACCCGATGCGGCGCAGAGTCGGCCGCTGCCTCCGATTCCGAGAGGGCTGCTCCGGCGGGAAGGCAGAGGATCAGCGCGGCCAGTCCTGCGCGGGCGATACGCGCCGTGGCGCCCGCGCGTCTCCGGCTGGCGGGCAACGACCGCTGGCACTTCCCATGAGCGATGAAGCAAGAAATCACGCCTCCTCCTCCCGGCTCACGTCGACGCCGCCGGCGAGTTCGCGGTGCGCCTCGGCGAAGACCGCCTCGCGCTCCGGCTCGAACTCTGCGCCCGGCTCGCGGTGCACATAGATGCGTAGGAACGGATCCGCGCCGGGGGTCTCGTGCAGCGTGAAGAAGAGCACGCGGCGCTTCGAACGGGCGTGGGTCTGATCATGCGACTGCAGATACCGGAAGCGCTTCAGGGCGAGATGCCAGTGGTAGGCCGGCGTGATCGCGTTGACGAAGCCGGCCTCGAGCGAGAACGAACCCACCTCGCACAGCGCTTCGAAGGTGCTGGGGCCACACTGCGAGATCACGCGCAGCCGGCCGAGCGAGCCGAGTAGCGTGAACAAGCGCGCCGCCGTCCAGGGCGCGCTGTCGTTCGAAGCGCCAGCAACCGCCGGGGGCGCCGGGAGAGTTCGTTCGGGATCGCCAGCCATGGACCTGCTCCGCC
>CAYOHN010000332.1:0-4328 GCA_964403735.1 uncultured Spirochaetales bacterium
TCTTCGAGCAGGCGAACGGCGGCACGCTGTTCCTCGACGAGATCGGCGATCTCGGCCAGGGTCTGCAGGGCAAGCTGCTGCGCGTGCTGCAAGACCGGGAGATTCGCCCCGTTGGGGGCAATACGTCCGTCAAGGTGGACGTCCGGATCATCGCCGCGACCAACCGGAACCTGCGGGATGAGATCGAGGCCGGGCGCTTCCGTCGCGATCTCTTCTACCGGCTCAACGTGATCCCGATCGAGATCCCGCCGCTTCGCGAGCGGCCCGAAGACATCCCGCTCCTCGCCACCGCGTGTATCCAGAAACATGCCGAGGGTCGTCCGGTGCGTCTCACTCCGGCCGCGATGGAGCGGCTCCAGCGCTGCCGATGGGAGGGCAACACGCGCGAGCTCGAGAATGTGATCGAGCGCGCGATCGCGCTCTCGGAGGGGCCGGAGATCGGACCCGAAGAGCTTCCGCTGCCCGACGAGCCCGGTGCTCGCGCCGGAGCGCCGGACAGCACCCGTCTCGTACACGATGCGCTCGACGTACAGCTCTCGCTCGCGGAGCTCGAGGATCGCTACATCGACCTGGTCCTGGATCATACCCACGGCAACAAGGTCCAGGCGGCGCGGATCCTCGGGATCAACCGTCGCACGCTCTATCGTCGCGGCGACCGCCGCCATCGCGAACAGCCCGAGGAGGCTCCTCGATGAGCCGATTCCACACCGTGGTCGTCCCGCTCGACTTCTCCGATCACGCGACCGCCGCGCTCGATCTCGCGATCGAAGTGACGCGCACGACGCAAGGCAAGATCCACCTGCTGCACGCGTACGAGGTACCGCTCGGCGCGATTCCGCCCTACGGCGTCGCGGTGCCACCGGCGCTCCTCGAGCAGGTTCGCGATGCCGCGGCCCGACGGCTCGAGAAGTCCGCGCAGCGCGTGGAAGCCGCCGGTGTCGCCTGTGAGACGCACGTCATACACGGCGCGCCGGCCGATGCCATCGCCGAAGTGGCGAGCAGCACCGGGGCCGATCTCATCGTCATGGGCACACGCGGTCTCACGGGTGTCAAGCACGTCCTGCTGGGCAGTGTTGCGGAGCGCACGGTGCGCACGGCGCCGTGCCCCGTTCTCACCATCCGATCGCCGTCCGATCCTTAGCGAATCGGACCGGAGTCCGATTCCGAGTCGATCGGACTCCGAGTCACCGGAGGCATCTCGTGGGTCATTTTCGGAAACTCCTCGTTCCCACCGACTTCTCGAAGCACGCGGACCGCGCGCTCGCGCTGGCGATCGAACTCGGCCAGGAGCACGATGCGGAACTTCACCTTCTCCATGCCTACGAGCTCCCCGCCGCAGTGACGATGGCGTACGGTGTCGCGATCCCACAAGCCGTCTGGGACGGCGTGCAGGAGTCCGTGACGACGCGGCTCGCGGAAGCTCTCGACCGTGTCGAGGCGGCAGGACTGCGCGGCCATTCCCACATCGCGACCGGGCCGGCTGCGGATGCGATCGTCAGCGCCGCCGAGGCCCAGGGAGTCGACCTCATCGTCATGAGCACGCGGGGGCTCACGGGACTGAAGCACGTGCTGCTCGGCAGCGTTGCCGAGCGCACGATTCGGACTGCGCCCTGCCCCGTACTCACCGTCAAGAGCGAGGACGACGCCTCCTGACGGCTCACGAGCCGCTGCCGAACGGTCTGGTCGAGGCTCTGACGCGGCCGCGAGGGCATCCTCGGGATCCGAGCGCCGCGCGCGGGATCGAACACATCCAGACCCACATCTCCCATGTGTACCTGACCGGCGGGCGCGCGTGGAAACTACGCAAGGCGGTGCGGCTGGAATTCGTCGACTTCTCGACGCGCGCCCAGCGGAATGCCGACTGCGCACGAGAGGTCCTGCTCAACCGGCGCCTCGCACCGGACGTCTATCTGGGCGTCGCCCCGATCGAGGGCCGAGACGGCGAGTTCCGGGTCGGTCCCATCGTCGAGACCGTGACGCCCGGCGTGCTGGCCGATACACCGTGCGAGCACGTCGTCGCGATGCGCCGGCTTCCGGTAGGACGCGACGCGCTCTCCCTCGTCGATCGTGGCGTCTTGCGTAGCCGTCACATCGATGCCATCGCCGAGCGACTCGCACGCTTCCACGCCGCGCACGGGCTGGGCGTGCCGGCGCCCTTCGATGCCGATACGTGGCGTCGGCGGATGCGCGAGCCGGTGCTCGCGAATCTCCGGCTGCTCGAGCCAATGGCGGGAAAACGGGTGCCGCGAAGCACGCTGGCACGCGTCCGGAGTCGGACCTTGGCCGTTCTCGAAGAGCTGGCGCCGGTCTTCGAGGCACGCCGCCTCGCGGGTCGCGCCGTCGACGGTCATGGCGATGTCCACCTCCAGCACGTGTGGTTCGAGGCGGACGACTCCGTGCCGATCTTCGTCGACTGCATCGAGTTCCGGGAGGATTGGCGCCGGATCGACGCCGCGGCGGAGATCGCCTTTCCCGCGATGGACCTGCGCTACCGCCACCGGCCGCGGTTGGCGGCGCGCTTGCTGCGCGCCTACGCGGCTGCGAGCGACGACTTCGATCTGTACCGCGTCGTCGATCTCTTCGTCAGCTACCGCGCCGCCGTGCGCGCGAAGGTTGCCGCGCTCGCCGCGGCGGATCCGGAGATCGACCCGAGACAGCGTGAAGCGGCGGAAAGGAGCGCCCGGCGTCACCTGGCGCTGGCGGATCGCGCGTTGCGGCCGCGTTCGCAGGGAGCGCTGGTGCTGATGACCGGCCTCGTGGGGAGTGGCAAGAGCAGCGCCGCCGCCGGACTCGCGGACGTCCTCGACGGGGTCGTGATCGCCTCCGACCGCGTGCGCAAACATCTCCACGGACTCGCGCCCGATGCGCGCGGGGGTGCGGAACAGGGCCTCTACGAGGACGCCGCGAAGGAAGAGGTCTATGCGGCGCTGCTCGCGCGCGCCGAACCGGTCACGAGGTCGGGGCGCATCGCGATCCTCGATGCCACGTATGCGCGCGAGCGCCATCGCCGCGCGGCGATCGCGTGGGCGCGGGCCCGGCGACTGGCGCCCACGACCATCGTGGAGACACGGTGCGCGCGCGGCACGGCGCTCGCGCGCCTGGCGCGGCGCGCCGCCGATGGCCGGGATCCCTCCGACGCGGGCCCGGAACAGCTCACCCGGAGCGAATCCCACTACGAACCGCCGCGCTCGCAGGCCGGTGCCGAGTGTTACCGGATTGCGACCGACTCTCCCGGATGGCTTGGCCGCCTGCGCGCGCTCGCCCGGACCCTTCGGACCGCGTAGCCTGATGCTGCGCCCACCAGGAAGGAACCATGCCCCATCGCCCCGTTCGTGCCGTCATGCAGTCCAAAGTCGTCACGCTGCGCCCCGATATGAGCGCCCAGGATGCCGAGCAGATCCTGGCCGAGCACCGGCTCACCGGGGCGCCCGTCGTCGACGACGCGCAGCGCGTGCTCGGCGTCGTCTCGCAGAGCGACCTCGTACGGCTCGACGTCCGGCCGCCGAGCACCGCGACCACTGGAGCGTTCTTCAGCGACGTCGCTGCGTACGACGATCTCGGAACCCTGCCGGCCGACGAAAGCATGGTGCGCCTCGAGACGTTGATGTCACCGAACGTGCTGGCGGTGGCGCCCGATGATCCCCTGACCGAGGCCGCGCGTCTGATGCGCCGGCACCGGGTCCACCGCTTGCTCGTGGTCGAGAACGGGACGCTGCGCGGGGTCCTGAGCGCGCTCGACCTTCTGATCGCGATCGAGGAAGCGCCCGCACCCGAGTAGCGTCAACGCCGGACGAGGGCTCGATACACGCGCAGGTGGCGAATCGCGCCGCTTGGATCGCCGAAGCGGTCGTGGAGCCGCGCGAGGTTGTAGTGGGCGTCGGCGCAATCGGGAGCGGCGGCGAGCGCCCGCTCGTAGGCGAGGCGCGCTTCGTCGAAGCGTTCGAGGTCTTCGAGCGCGACGCCGAGGTCGAACGCAGCCGTTGCATCCTCGGGCCGCGCGGCGAGCGCCGCGCGGTAGTGCCGTTCAGCTTCGCGCGGGCGACCCGCCTCGTGTTCCAGGCACCCGAGGTTCACGTGGCTGTCGGCGTGGCCCGGATCGATCGCGAGTGCCTGCTGATACGCGAGACGCGCCTGCTCGGGGTCGTTCTCCTCGAGTTCGGCGCCGAGCGCATGCCAGCCATCGGCGGTCGCGGCCAGCGCGACCGGCGAGTGGCTCTCCGCGGGGCCGTCGTCTGCGCGCCGCTCCGCCGGATCCGAACTCTCCTGGCCGGCTCCGAAATCGAGCCAGTACTGGCCGGTCGCCGGGCTCCACGTCCGATCCTCGTCGC
>CAYOHN010000333.1:0-4324 GCA_964403735.1 uncultured Spirochaetales bacterium
CACTCGATGTTCTCTTCCGGAATGCAGTAGATGCAGCGGAAGTTGCAGCGATCGGTCACCGAGATGCGCAGGCTCTCGATGTGGCGGGCCCAGCCGTCGACCAGGAGGGCTTCGCGGTCGACCAGGAGGGCTTCGCGGTCGGCGGGGCGCGCGGCGCCGCGAGGGGACGTCCGGGGGTCTGAATTGGCCATCGAACCAGCGTAGCGCTGGCGGCCAGCCGGAGCCGCCGCAGGGCTCGCGAACCCGCGGCGGACTCCCCAGACGCGGGCGCCCGTGTATGTTCCTCGTGGTTGGCCTTTCAGCGAAGTGAGGATCCCGTGGCCTACGACGCCCCCGACTACTACGGCATCGACGAGCTGCTGACCGACGAGGAGCGGCTGGTCCGCGATACCGCGCGGCGCTTCGTCGAAGAAGAATTCCAGCCGCGGATCGTCGAGGCCTACCGCCAGGGCACGTTCCCGATGGATCTGGTGCCGCGCATCGCGGAATTGGGCTTCTTCGGTCCGACGCTTCCCGAGGAATACGGCTGTGCCGGTGTCAGCCACGTGGCGTACGGCCTGATCGCCCAGGAGCTCGAGCGCGGCGACAGCGGACTCCGCTCCTTCGCGAGCGTGCAGTCGAGCCTGGTGATGTTTCCGATCTGCGAGTTCGGCTCCGACGCGCAGAAACAGGAGTGGCTCCCGCGACTCGCGAAGGGCGAGGCGATCGGCTGCTTCGGCCTCACCGAGCCGGACTTCGGCTCCAACCCGACCGGCATGCGCACCAGCGCCAAGCGTTCGAACGGCGGGTTCGTGCTCGAGGGGGTGAAGCGCTGGATCACCAACGGCAACATCGCCGACGTCGCCGTGGTCTGGGCGCGGCTCGACGACAAGATCCACGGTTTCCTCGTGGAGCGCGGACGCAAAGGGTTCAGCGCGGAAGAGATGCACGGCAAGCTCAGCCTGCGCGCGTCCGTCACTTCCGAGTTGTACTTCGACAATTGCTGGATCCCGGAAGAGAACCGGCTGCCCGCCTCTGGCACGATGCGCGCGCCCCTCTCCTGTCTTTCGAGCGCGCGCTACGGCATCTCGTGGGGAGCTCTCGGCGCCGCGAGCGCGTGCTACGACACGGCGCTCCGCTACGCGCAGGGCCGCGTGATGTTCGCGAAGCCGATCGCTGGCTACCAGCTCGTGCAGGCGAAGCTGGTCGAGATGATCACCGAGATCACCAAGGGCCAGCTCCTGGCGCTGCGCGTCGGACGCCTCAAGGACGCCGGCCGCGCGCGGCCCGAGCAGATCAGCATGGCCAAGATGAACAACGTCAGCAAAGCGCTGCACATCGCCCGGCTGGCCCGCGACATCCTCGGCGGCAACGGGATCATGGACGAATACCCGATCATGCGGCACATGCTGAATCTCGAGACGGTGAATACCTACGAAGGCACCGAGGACATCCACCGGCTGATCATCGGCAAGGACATCACCGGCTTCGACGCATTCGGCGGCTGATCCCGCCGGGCGGGCTCACGCGATCACGGCCACTGCCTTGACCTGCGCGTAGACCGCGACTCCCTCGCGGATCGAGAGCTGCTCGACGGAGCGGCGGCTGATGCGCGCGAGCAGCCGCGTGTCGCCGACCGCCACGACGACGATCGGCTGTGCGCTGTGCGCGTCTCGAACCTCCACGACCCGTGCGCGCAGCACATTGAGGATGCTGGTTCGACGCGGCTCCTCGAGCGCGAGACTGACATCGCGCGCGAGCACCTCGACGCGGCGCCGTTCGCCGAGCGGTAGACGCCCGGGGACCGCGAGCGTGCCGCCCGCGAAGGCCAGCGTCGACAGCTCGTGCGCATCGTCGACTGCGCAGACGTCCGCCTCGATGACGGCGCCGAGCTCTCCTTCGCCGGCGACGAGTCGCGCCTCGGCCGAGATCGCGATCTCGCGCACCGGACCGGCGCCGCGCACCCGGCCGGCTTCGAGCAGCACGATCCGATCGGCGAGGTGCAGCGCCTCGCTGCGCATGTGGGTGACGTAGAGGACAGGGATCGGTGTCCTCGCGAGCAGGCGCCGCAACAGCTCGAGAATCTCGCCGCGCGCGCGGACGTCGAGCGAGGCTAGCGGCTCGTCGAGCAGCAGCAGGCGCGGCGCCGTCAGCAATGCGCGCGCGATCGCGACCCGCTGCTTCTCGCCCCCGGAGAGCCGCGCGGTCCGCCGTTCGAGTAGCGGCTCGATACCGAGCTGCGCGACGACCTCGTCGAACGAGACCGGCCGAGCACGCGCGCGACGCCGCGCGTAGTCGAGGTTTCCGCGCACGCTGAGATGCGGGAACAGGCCGCTGTCCTGAAAGACGACGCCGACGCGGCGCCGGTGCGTCGGCACGGCGATCCGGCGCTGCGAGTCGAGCCACACGTCCGGGCCCATGGCGATCCGTCCGCGCGCGGCCGGCTCCAACCCCGCCACGCAGCGCAGCAGCGTCGACTTTCCGGAGCCGGACGGCCCGAGCACTGCCGTCACGCCGGTTTCCGCGAGAGCGACCGCCACGTCGAGGCGGAAGTCGCCGAGCGCGGCCTCGACGCGGATGTCGACGGCGTCGGTCACGGTCGCTTCGACCACCCGACGCGCCGCGCGGAGGCATAGACGACGAGCAGCACGGCGAACGAGATCGCCAGCAGGAGCGCCGACAGTCGGTGCGCGGCGCCGTAGTCGAGCGTCTCGACGTGGTCGTAGATCGCAATCGAAACGACCCGCGTCTCGCCCGGGATGTTGCCGCCGATCATCAGCACGACGCCGAACTCGCCGAGTGTATGCGCAAAGCCCAACACGGTGGCAACCAGGAAGCCGCGCCGCGCGAGCGGCGCGACCACCGTGACGAAGCGATCGAATGGGCCGGCGCCGAGCGTGGCGGCAGCGTCGAGGACGCTCGATCCGACCTCCTCGAAGCTCGCCTGCAGCGGCTGCACGACGAACGGCAGCGAGTAGAGCACCGAACCGACGACGAGGCCGCTGAAGCTGAACACCAGCGGGCCGAGGCCGATGGAGTCCGCGAGCGCGGCGACGGGACTCTTCGGACCGAGTGCGATCAGCAGGTAGAAGCCGAGCACCGTCGGCGGCAGAACCAGCGGCAGCGCCACGGCGGCCTCGACGACGCCGGTCCAACGCCGACGCGAGCGGGCCAGCCACCAGGCGAGCGGCGTGCCCAGGACGAGCAGGACGATCGTCGAGACCGACGCCAGCTGGAGCGTCAACACGAGCGCGCGCAGATCCTCGCTCATCGCGCGGGAACGCCGTAGCCGGCGCGCTCGATCTGCGCGCGGGCGGCGTCGCCGCGCAGGAAGTCCAGGAACGCGCGCGCGGCGGCGGCGTCGCGGCCGGGTTCGAGCAGCAGCGCCTGTTGCTCGATGGCGGACACGCGATCCGGCGGAACGATCCACTGCGACCCGCCCCGGCCCGTCACCTGGGACAGCGCGACGAAGCCCAGCTCGGCATTGCCGGTGGCGACGAAGTGGAAGGTCTGGCCCACGTCTTCGCCGCGCACGAGGCGCCGCTGGAGTCGGTCCCAGAGGTTCATCCGCTGGAGCAGCTCACGCGCCGCGAAGCCGTACGGAGCAAGGTCTGGATTGGCGATCGCGAGGTAGGCGAAGTGCCCGTCCGTGAGAGCCGCCTCTCCGGTGCTCCTGGCCTCGTCCGGACTCCACAACACGAGACGCCCGAGCGCATACACGAACCGGGTTCCCGGGACGGCACGCCCCTCCGCCTCGAGCCGCCGCGGTCGTTCTCCGTCGGCGGCGAGAAGGACTTCGAACGGTGCGCCGTGCACGATCTGCGCGTAGAGCTTGCCGGTGGAGCCTTCACTGACCAGGACGCGATGCCCGGTATCGGCGGAGAAGGTCGTCGCCAGCGCGCGCGCGGTCCGCGCGAAGTTGGTGGCGACGGCGATGTGGACCTCGCCGGCGTCCGCCGCGGGAACGCCGACGGACGTGATGGCCACCGCGAGGAAAGATCCGACACCGCTCCGGCGTCGGCGCATCACTCGTCCTCGCGAGAGACCGGGATCTCCGTGGATTCGATCATCGCGGCGACGCGGTCCCCTTCTTCCGGTCCAGAGCCTCGGGTCCAGAGCCGACCGGCGGCCGCGGCGAGCACGGCGACTTCCTCGGGGGAGAGTCGCAGCGTGAGCTGGGTGCGCGCCGCCCGCCGAAGCCTATCGGGAGCTCGAGTGAATCGTCAATGACTCGATGGATTCCTGCCGGGGCGCCCGGACCCGGCTCGGCCGAACGCGCGCCGCTTGACGATCCCCGGGCCACGCCGGACTCTTCGGCCGACGCGTCGCCGCCCGGCGCCCGCGC
>CAYOHN010000334.1:0-4321 GCA_964403735.1 uncultured Spirochaetales bacterium
GGGGGCGGCGACGCGGGGGCGGGGGCGGGTTGGGGAGACGCGACGTTGGCCGCCGCAGGTTGTGCCGTACGTTGTTGATGCTTCGCTTGTTGAGACATGAGGACCGCCTGGATCAGGAGTGAGCCGTGCTTGACGGCTTCGCGCAAAACTTCGGTGCGCTCTTTCCCGAGCTCGGTCTCGTGCTCCATGCGCGCGACCCGAGCCTGGCTTTCGAGACCCTGGTTGAAGAGATCGACGCCGATCCGCGAGACGTCGGCCGCGCCGCGAGTGAGGGTTTGGAGCGCCTCGTTCAAGTAACGCGAGTTCGCGACTTGTGACCCGAGGACCCGATCCAGGCGCGAAACCGACGACATCAGCAGCCGCTCCAAAATCATGACCGACCGCTCGCTCGCGCGTACGGACATGACCAGGGCCATGGCCGCGGGATCGTCCCTGAACATGGTCTGGACGTCGCCAAGGGTGCGAAACGCCGGCATCATCGAGTCCGAAGGCCGATCTTCCAACGCGGATGAGCGCCGGCTCGGTAGGTAATCGTCGTCATCGTCGTCGCGCACGTCGTAGCTCGTGTAGCTGGGCCTAGGCTCGGGCTCGGGGTGTGTTTGGTGCACGTAGAAGGTGATCGAGCGCCACTCGCGTTCGGTGCCGCGCTCGGGACCAGCGGCCTCGATCTCGCGCTGGACCTGTGCCTCGAACTTGGGTTCGCACCCGCCTTGATCGTGCAGGTGGCACGCATGCGACGCGAGCGCGAGCGCGACGTCGTAGACCGACTCGCCGCGAAGCTCGAGCAGCCGGTCCTTCGTCAAAAACCCCGTCGCGGTGGTCTGGAGCGGGCGCCAACGCAAGCGCGCTTTGAGGAGATCTCCCGCTTCCGCGAGGCGCTCGAGACCGTCGAGCAGCTCGGTCGGAATTTCCGTTTCCGCGATGTCCGGGAAGTCTTCGGTGTTGTTTTCCCAGTGCATGAGCTCGTCGAGAACAGGTTTGCGAACACAGCCGCGTGAATCTTGATTTACGCGGGGCAGCTGCCCCGTGCAAGCCCGAAGTGCACGATTCACGCGGCCGTTCACGGTGAATTTCGGGGTCCTTTCGAGAACGTTTACGGGGTTTCTTCTCGAAATTCGAGCTGCTACACCGAGTTTCGACACATCGCCCCGAACGCGAACCGCCGAAAACGCGGCTGGCGTGAGAGGACAAGCTGCCCTCGCGGATAGGAACACTCATGGCTCGAAGCAAGAACAACCAACTGGCCAAGCGCGACGCGTCGGACAAGCAGCTCGCCGAGAAGGAGCTCAACAAGTGGGACGCCCGGGACCTGGTCCCGCTGGTGATGGACCAAAAGCAGTTACTGGAGAAGCAGGAACGCAAGATCGTCCGGCTCGAGGCGGAGGTCGCGTCCAGGCAGGAACTGGAGGCTTCCCCCGAGCAGCGGCTTTTGGGGGCGATCGCCGAGAGCGGCGTGGCCGCTGCGGGCGGCTTCCTCAGCCCGTTTCTGGTGGCCATGCTCGGCGAGGACTGGCAGGAGTTCGCGATCACCGACAACTTCGGGATCGACACCGAGGCGATCTTCGCCAGCGGCCTCTACGGCCTCGGTCTGTTCCTGCTTTACCAGGACATGTTCTACGGCAAGTGGTTCTTCGAGGCCGGCAAGGGCGCGATCGCCAGCTACGCCGGCCACGTCGGCCGCAACTTCGGGGCCCAGCTCGCGCTGCCGGCCGCCGCCTGATCGCCTGATCGCCTAATCTGGCCCGGGTCGCGTTGGCGCGACTCGCCGGGTTCGATCCCCGGCCCGGGTCGTCCCCTGCTCGCGCGAGCGAGCCGGGAATCCGTGCCGCCCACGGGCGGCACGTCGGGTCTGCTGCGCTCGCGGCCGGCCCCGTGCATCCGCCCTCGCCGCATTCGCGAGGGCCATCGGGAGTCATCATGCTTCTTTGCAACGTCCCCAACTTTCGTGGCGTGCGTCGCCACGACCTCCAGGACATCCGCGAGTTCTTCTCGAGCTTCGGTGCGTCGCTGGGGGAGATCGCCAAGCGCTACGGGCCGCAGGCCGCCCAGCGCGTACGGATCGAGGTCCCCGGCCTGATCAACGGACCGGAGCCGGTCCACGCGACCTCGCGCGCATTCGAGGACCTCAACCCGCCGACCTCCGGGCTCATCAACGGGCCCGGCGATCGCAACCACACCAACTTCGTCCAGGCCCCGACGCCGCGCTGTGAGCCCCACAGCGCCGGGGACTCGGCCCACGAGACCGACCCGGGCTGTCCGCCCCGGCAAAACTGTGGTGAGGACGCGCTGCCCTTCCACAGCCGGACGCTGACCCACTTCCCCGTGGTCGGCAACGGCAGCTTCGCCGAGGCGACGCTGACCGTCGCGCCGAAGGTCGAGCGGGTCACGCCGTACCAGATCTACTGGGCGGCCTACGACGCCAACAACGGCTACGCGCGGATCAACGTCGCGGAGCTCGTCAAGGCGATGATCGGGACCGAGTCGCAGATGCTCGGCACTGGCATGATCGCGTCGGTCTTCACCGACGTGAAGGATCGGGTGCCGCTGAGCTGGAAGAGCTTCACGCCCTCGATCCCGCTCGAGCTGACCTTCGGGCACCCGCTCGCCAACACGGTCCACATGCAGATCTGGGGGATCTTGTGGGCCGAGGTCATCAAGAACTGATCCCCCCCGGATGAAGGACCAGGACGTCGATGTCGGCCACCATCCACCTGTTCGAGGCTGTGCTCGGTGACGTGACCGAGCTGTCCCGGGAGCACGAGCTCGTGCACACCCAGGGCAACTGCGGCACGCTCGAACCGCGTTGGTGGGTTGTCGACGTTGGCGTCCGCGCCCGCGTCATCGATACGACCGGGGCCGCGATCCCGCGGCCCGGACCCGCAGAATTCCGAGACTCCGAGCTCGCGAGCGCCGCGCCGCTGCACCTGCGGATCGAGGCCGGTATCCGCGACGGCCGGACCGGATCCGACCGCAACTGGCTGATCGACGCGAGCTCGACGCGCGCGTACCTGTTCGCGTCGACCATCGCGATCTACCTGATCGGTCCGAGCTCGCTGATGCCCTACAAAGAAGTCGGCGCGCTCTCGCACAAAGCCGCGAGGACCGTGTTTGCGCAGCTACGCGCCGGGCTGTGGCCCTGCGATTCGCTGCGCCTTCCCGGGGTCCCCGGCGAGGTCGCGCGCGGCAACAACTGCACGATCCGCGTACGGGTCCCGGCCGGGAGCACCGACGTCGCCGTCCCGATCCCCGCTGGCGCGCGCACGCTGGCGATCTTCGACTCGAGCGCCTCGAGCTCGCCCTGGACCTGGCAGCTCGGCGAAGGCGCGGGCGATCGCGCCGGTCGGATCGCCGTATTCGACGGCCAGACCGTCGGCGCAGCGCTGATCCCCAACTTCACCCACGTCGCGCCCGCGGCTCCGCTCGCGGTCGAGCGCGACGTGCTGCTCGTGTTTGGAGTCGATCTCTAATGTTGATCTCGCTCAGCGCGATCGTGTGCGAGACGGGGCCGGTCGCCTCGTCCGAGGACTGGTGGTCGATGGCCGCCGCGATCGCCGAGGGGGCCGTGCGCGCGAACATGGCGTGGATGCGCCGGCGCGAGCTCGACGAGCTCGACATCGAGCGCCTGCGCTTTCGCTACTCTCCGCGCCCGGCGCTCGTCGTCGGTCCGAGCTTGGCCCAGGCGATCCGGCTGGCGCCGGCGCTCGTCCACGACCGCGAAGGATCGTGCATCGACCTGGCCTGCTACTGCGCGGCGCTCAGCCGCCTGCGTGGGCGCGTCGATACGCGCGTCGAGTTTCGGATCGACACGATCAAGCAGCGGGGCCACGCGATCGTGGTCGGCTCCGACTTCGAATTCGACCCGATGATCCAGTTGCTCAGTGGGGCGCGTGAGGCGGGCCCCGAATCCAAGGAGTAGATGTCATGGCGTGTTGCAAAGCATGTGAACAGGCCCAAATCGTAGGGACGATGCGGCTCGGGGCCACGTGCACGGCCTGCGAGGACGGGTCCTGCGAAGCTCCGGCGTATTCGCCGATCAGCGAGTCGGAGTGCCCGACGCTGATGCTCGAGCGGATCGACACGCTCGTCACGCGGGCGTGGGAGCAAGGCGAGTCCAACGTCGACGCGGTCACGCTCGCGGTGCTCCAGACGGTCTACCCGCGGACGCCCGACGGTCGGCCGATCGACTGGCTCGCGCTGACGATCGATACGGCGACGTGTCTGCTCGAGCTGCGCCGGCGGGTGCGGGTTCGCGTCGCCTACGTGCTCGCGCACCACGACGAAGATGCCGCCGCGCAGCGCTGGGCCAAGGTCGGGGGCCAGC
>CAYOHN010000335.1:0-4298 GCA_964403735.1 uncultured Spirochaetales bacterium
CCGAAATCGAGCCAGTACTGGCCGGTCGCCGGGCTCCACGTCCGATCCTCGTCGCGCACGACGATGTCGTCACCCTCGGCGACGAGCCGCACGCCGGACAGAGGACGATCGGCGGGGAGTGCCGCGCGCAGGCGCCGAAGCGCCTCGCGGACGCGCCGGGGCGGAATCCGCGAAGTGGCGAGGCCCTTCACGACGCGCAGGAAGACCAGGTCCTGGAACGAGAAACACAGCTCGCCGCGCGGTCCTCGGTCGGGCTCGATGACCCCCGCTCGCACGTAGCCGCGGATCTGCGCGACGGTGAGGCCGAGCAGACCTGCGACCTGCTCGGCTCGATAGCTGCCGGACTGCTGAGGCACCTTCGACCTGTCGAGAGAGGTGTCGCAAGACGGAGCGGGCCCGTGGCCGCTGCGTCACTCGTCGTCGCCAGCGACCCGTTGACTCGGGAGGCGGCGAAGATCCGGGAGGGCTCGCCACCCGTCAAGCCGCCGTTGGGACGGCGCGAGGAGCGATCCCCTGCTAGCGTGCGGCGCCCGGCGATCGCGCTCGTCGCCGTCTCTTGGCGCGCGCGCGAGCGCAGCGTCGACGAACTCGATCCCCGTCGCCGTCGGATTCCCGCCGCCGCCGAGACGGAGTCGCCGTGGTTCCTGGTTCCGAACTCCGAGCGGCCCTGGGCCGGGCCATCGCGCGCGCAGTGCACGGCGGCATCGCCGGGGGGCTCCTGCTCGTCGCAGCCGCAGCCGCGGTCGTGCGGGCGGACGCGCCGCCGATCCCAGTCGTCGCGACGGTCGAGCCGCTCGGCATGCTGCTGCGCGAGCTCGGCGACGCGCGTCTCGACGTTTCGGTGCTGGTCCCGCCCGGTGCGAGTCCCCACATCTTCGAGCCGCAGCCATCCGATGTCGCGCGCCTCGCGGGCGCCCGACTGCTGGTCGAGGTCGGTGGGGACTTCGACGCCTGGGTCGCGCCGCTGCGCAAGGCAGCCGCGAGTCGCGCGCCCGTGCTCACCGTGCTCACGATCCCGGACCTCGAACCGATCACCGACGAGAGTGGCGATTCACGACTCCCGCGCGCTGCGGCAGGCGTCGCACCCGATCCCCATGTCTGGCTGGACCCGATCCGCGTCCGCGACATCATCGCTCCCGCGCTGTCGTCGCGGCTCGCCGAACTCGATCCGTCCGGCGGCCCGGCCTATGCCGCGCGGCTGGAGGCGTTCCGAGCCCGCCTCGCCGAACTCGATCGCGAGATCCGCGAGCAGCTCGCGGGGCCCCAGCGGAGCTACGTCACGTTCCACCCGGCGTGGCGCTACTTCGCGGCGCGCTACGGACTCGAGGAGATCGGCGTCGTCGAGCGATCGCCCGGCGAGGGACCGACGCCGCGCGAGCTGGCGTCGCTGGTCGCCGCGGCGAAGCGGAGGCGGGTGCCGGCGATCCTCGTCGAACCCCAGCTCGATTCGCGGGTCGCGCTGACGTTGGCTCGCGAGTTCGGTGCGACGGTCGTCCTGGTGGATCCGAACGGCGACCCGGCCGACCCGGCGCGTGCACGCTATGAAGATCTGATGCGCTGGAATGCGGTAGCCTTTCGCCGCGCGCTCGGCGGACCCGAGCCGTGAGCGCCGCAGCGGCGGCAGAAGACGTCGTCGTGCGCTTCGAGCAGGTCTCGGTCGAGCGCGACGGCCAGCGGGTCCTCGAGGGACTCAGCTTCTCGGTGCGCGCCGGTCACGTCGTCGGAATCATCGGACCGAACGGCGCCGGCAAGACCACGCTGCTGCGCGCGCTGCTCGGGCTGGTGCCGGTCTCCGCGGGGCGCATCGAGGTCCTCGGCGGACCGCCCGGAGGGGCCCACGGCGAGATCGGGTACGTCCCGCAGCGCCATAGTATCGACCCGAATTTCCCCGCGACCGTCCTTGATCTCGTCGCGATGGGGCAGCTCGGCAGCGCAGGGAGACGGCGCCGCGGGCTCGGGTCGGCCGCCCGCGGGCGCGCGCAGGCGGAGCAGGCGCTGCAGCGAGTTGGCATGGTAGCCTTCGCTGATCGCATGGTCGGCCGCCTCTCGGGCGGCGAACAGCGCCGCGTGGTTCTGGCGCAGGCGCTGTGCGCCAGCTCCCGGCTGCTGGTGCTCGATGAGCCCACGATCGGTCTCGACCTCCCCGCCGAGCAAGCGTTCTATGCGCTGCTCCGCAACCTCCAGCGCGAGCTCGGTCTCACCGTGATCGCCGTCTCGCACGATCTGCTCGCGCTCGCTTCGGCGGCCGACGAGCTGATCTGCATCAACCGCACGATGCACGTGCACGGCAACCCCGACGAGGTCGTCCACAGCCATGCGCTGCGGGAGGCCTATCACTGCGAGTTCGATTTTCTGGCCGGCGAGCTGCAACACCACGAACGGCTCGGGCGCGGCGCATGAGGACCGCGCCGCGTCGAGCGATGAGCTCGTGATGCTCGACTTCGCCTTCATGCAGCGCGCGCTGGTCGCGGCGCTCTGGATTGGCGTCGTCTGCGGCGCGCTCGGTTTCTTCGTCGTCCTGCGGCGCCTGGCGTTCATCGGTGTCGGCATCTCGCACTCGGCGATCGGCGGCATCGCACTCGCGGTGGTCTTCGGCTGGAATCCGCTCGCGACGGCAGCCCTCTTCGCGATCGCGGGGGCGCTCCTGATCGCGCGGCTGTCGCGCAGCGGTCGGCTCTCCGAAGATACCTTGATCGGCGTGCTGTTCTCCGGCTCGATGGCGCTCGGCGTGGTGTTGTTCAGTCTGCGCCGGGGCTACCAGCAGGATCTGTTCGGATATCTGTTCGGCAACGTGCTCGCGATCACGCCCGCCGAGCTCGCGATTCTCGGAAGCGTCGGGCTCGGCGTGCTGGTGGCGCTGGCGCTGCTGTTCCGTCCGCTCTTGCTGGTGGCGTTCGACGAAGAGGTGGCGCGGGCCTACGGCCACCCGGTCGGCGTGCTCGAAGCCACCCTGCTGGTTCTGCTCGCGATCACCGTGGTCATCGGCGTCCGGCTCGTCGGCGTCGTGCTCGTCGAGGCCCTGCTCGTGATCCCTGCGGCCACGGCGACGCTCTGGGCCGCGCAATACCGGGCCCAGTTGGCGCTCTCGATGTCCCTCGGGGCAGGCTGCGGCGTTGTCGGCCTGGCGGCGGCGTACGCTCTGGATCTCGCTGCCGGAGGGACGATCGTGCTGGTGGCCGTCGCGTTGTTCTTGGGGTCCGTCGCGGTCCGGGCCCCGCGAGCGGCGTAGGAGGGCCTGGGCCGGCCCGAACAATTTGCTATCTACCGGTGCCCGGCGTTTCCGTTGCCCCCCGGTAATTCGCATGCAGCGAACCCGATGAGCCCCTCCGTGAGGATCGATCGAGATGGCCAAGACATCCCAGGTGCACCGCGATCTCCGCCGCAAGGCGCTGATCCTGAAGCACGCCAGTCGGCGCGCGGAGCTGCGCGCGAAGTTGCAGGATCCGGCGGTTTCCATCGAAGAGAAGCTCGCCGTGCAGCTCGCGTTCTCGAAGCTGCCCCGCAACTCGTGCCCGACGCGCAAGAACAACCGCTGCGCGATCACCGGCCGCTCGCACGCGTATTACAACAAGTTCGGGATCTCCCGGATCGCCATGCGAGACCTCGGCCTCACCGGGCAGCTCCCGGGCCTGCGCAAGTCGAGCTGGTAGGAGACGGACGTGAAGCCGGACATCCATCCCGACTACCACAAAGTCATCTTCATCGACAGCGCCAGCGGGACGGAATGGGTCTCGCGTTCAACCATGAAGTCCGGGGAAACGCGCGACCTGGACGGAGAGACCGTTCCGGTGATCCGTCTCGAGATCTCCGCGGTGAGTCACCCGTTCTGGACCGGCCAAATGCGCGAAGCGGCCCGGGGTGGCAAGGTCGACGAGTTCCGCCGACGCTACGGCAAGAAGAAGTAGAGAGGACGCGATGCCCCGGCGCTGTGAGCTCACCGGCACCAAAGTGACCTTCGGCAACAACGTCTCGCACTCGAACCGCAAGTCGAGCCGGACGTTCGCGCCGAACCTCCAGAGTGTGTCCCTGCCGTCCGAAGGTCTTCGCCGCACCGTGCGCATGCGCGTCACGACGCGCGCGTTGCGGACCGTGCAGAAGGTCGGCGGACTCGACGCCTACCTGCTCGGAACGGCGGACGCCAAGCTGCCGCCCGAAGCGCTGGTGCTGAAACGCCGACTGCGCAAGGCGATGACCGGCCCGAGCACCGCTTCCCGCGCCACCGACTGACGCGGCCCGACCGCAGTGATCCGCGCGATGCGACGAGGTCTTCGAGGACCCGGTCTGGTGGTGTCTCGGAC
>CAYOHN010000336.1:0-4293 GCA_964403735.1 uncultured Spirochaetales bacterium
ACCTCGTCGAGCAGCCGCTCCAGCACGGTGTGGAGCCGGCGCGCGCCGATGTCCTCCGTGCGGGCATTGACGGTGGCGGCGATCTCCGCGATCGCGCGCACGCCATCGTCCCGAAACTCGAGCGCGACGCCCTCGGTGGCCAGCAGCGCCACGTACTGCCGCACCAGCGCGTTGTCCGGCTCGGTGAGGATCCGGACGAAGTCGGCCTCGGACAGGCTCGACAGCTCCACGCGGATCGGGAAGCGGCCCTGCAGCTCCGGGATCAGGTCCGACGGCTTCGCCACGTGGAAGGCGCCGGCGGCGACGAACAGGATGTGGTCGGTGCGCACCGCGCCGTGCTTGGTCTGGACCGTGGAGCCCTCGACGATCGGCAGCAGGTCGCGCTGGACGCCCTCGCGCGAGACGTCGGGGCCCTGCTTGCCACCGCCGGACACGGCGATCTTGTCGATCTCGTCGAGGAACACCATCCCGTTCTGCTCGACGCGCTCGATGGCGCTCTCGCGTACCTTGTCCATGTCCACGAGCCGCGCTGCCTCCTCGGCGATGAAGGCGTCGCGCGCAGCGGGGATCTTCATCCGACGCCGGCGCGTGCGATTGGGGAACAGATTGCCGAGCAGGTCCTTGAATTGGACGCCCATCTCCTCGACGCCCTGCGGTGTGAAGATCGACATCGATGGAGTGGAGCCGGTGTCGGCGACCTCGACGTCGATCTCCCGCTCGTCGAGCAGGCCGTCGCGCAGCATCCGGCGCAGCTTCTCGCGCGTCTCGGCACCCGGAGACGGCCGCTCGTCGCCGCCCGCCGGCAGCGGCGGCGCGCCGCCCGGCATCGGGGCCATCGGCGCCGGCGGCGGCAGCAGCGCATCGAGCACGCGCTCCTCGGCGCGCTCCTCGGCCTTGGCCTGCACGCCGCGCTTCTCCTCCTCGGTCACCATCTTGATCGCGAGCTCGGTGAGGTCGCGGATGATCGACTCGACGTCGCGCCCGACGTAGCCGACCTCGGTGAACTTCGACGCCTCGATCTTCAGGAACGGCGCCTGCGCCAGCCTGGCCAGTCGCCGCGCGATTTCGGTCTTTCCGACGCCCGTCGGCCCGATCATGATGATGTTCTTCGGCGCGATCTCGTCGCGCAGCTCGGGCGCCACCTGCTGGCGCCGCCAGCGATTGCGCAGCGCGATCGCCACCGCCCGCTTGGCCTCGCGCTGCCCCACCACGTAACGATCCAGCTCCGAAACGATCTCCCGCGGCGTAAACGAATGCACATCACTCACCGCTCTGCCCTCTCCGCCGCTGCGCCTGGGCCGGCTGTGCGACTCGCGATCATCGAGTTCCTCCCGCGGCATCGGGCAGCGTCAGCACCTCGATGCGGTCGTTGGTGTAGATACAGATCTCGGCGGCGATGCGCAGGGCCTCGGTGGCCAGTGCGGGGGCGGGCAGCGCCGTGTGGCGCAGCAAGGCTCGGGCCGCGGACAGCGCGAACGAGCCGCCCGAGCCGATCGCGACGACGCCGTCGTCGGGCTCGAGCACGTCGCCGTTGCCGGAGACGACCAACAGCGCTTCGGGATCGCCGACCAGCAGCATCGCCTCGAGCCGTCGCAGCACGCGGTCCGAGCGCCACTCGCGGGCCAGCTCCACGGCCGCCCGCCGGACGTTGCCGGGGTGCGCCTCGAGCTTGGCCTCGAGCCGCTCGAGGAGCGCCAGCGCGTCGGCCGCCCCGCCGGCAAAGCCCACCAGCGCGCGGCCCTTGGCGACGCTGCGCACCTTCAGCGCGCCGTGCTTCACGGCCGCCTGGCCGATCGTGACCTGCCCGTCGGCCGCCATCGCGAGACAGCCGTCCCGCAGCACGCCGAGCACGGTGGTGGATCGGACTCGTTCAACCAAGGCGAGTGCCTCCTGCGCCCGGCTCCCGCCGCGAGCGCGGCGTGCGCCGCGCCCGGGGATGGGCCTTGTCGTAGACCTCGAAGAGCCGCGCGGCCGACACCGCCAGGTAGCGCTGCGTCGTCGTGAGGCTCGCGTGGCCCAGCAGTTCCTGGATCGAGCGCAGATCGGCGCCCATGTCGAGTAGATGCGTCGCATAGCTGTGTCGCAGCCGATGCGGATGGACGTGATCGACCACGCCGGCGCCGCGCGCGCGCTGCGCCAGCAGGCGCCGCACCGAGCGCTCGCCGAGGCGCCTCCCGGGTGCTCCGCGCCGGAACGACACGAAGAGCGGTTCGGCTTGATAGCCGCTGCGGCGGCGCACCGCGAGCCACGCGCTGAGCGCCTCCTGCGCCGCCTGCGGCAGCGGGACGCTCCGTTCCTTGTTGCCCTTGCCGAGCACGCGCACCTCGCGCGCCAGCACGTCGACGTCGCGCACGTCGAGCGCCACCGCCTCGCCCACGCGCAGGCCCGCGCCGTACAACAGCTCGACGAGCGCGCGGTCGCGCAGCAACGCGAGGCTCGCCGGCTCGGCGCCGCCGGCGCTTTCGACGAGCGCCTCGCAGTCGTCCACCGAGAGCGGGCGCGGCAGGCGCTGCGGCAGCTTCGGCGCCACGAGGCCCGCACTCGGATCGCTCGAGACGGACTGCTCGCGCGCGAGCCAGCGATAGAACGCGCGGATCGCCGCCAGCTTGCGTGCGATCGACGCCGGCTGCAGGCGGCGATGGCCGGAGGCCAGGAACGCGCGCAGGTCGTCCGGCTGCACCGTCTCCGGACGGGCGGCGGGGCCGAGATGCTGCACCAACTGCGCCAGATCCGACGCGTAGGCGCGGCGCGTGTGCGGCGAGCAGTTGCGCTCCGCCGCCAGATGCAGCGCGAACCCCTGCAGCGCCTCGTCGAAGTTCACGCGGGCCGCGCCTCCACGGTCGCCAGCCACGGCGCGAGATCCGCGAGCGCGCGCTGCGCCAGCCGCGCATTGCGTTCCGGCCGCTTCTCGCGGCGCGGCCGAGCGCCGGGCTCGGGGACGACGGAGATCGGCTCGATCGCCGGGAACAGGCCCCAGTTGACGTTCATCGGCTGGAAGTGACGCGGATCGGCGTCGCGCAGGTGGCGCAGCAGCGCGGCGTGCGCCGTCGTCGCCGGCGGCAGGTGGGGCGCCTCTCCCCGCGCGTCTGCCACGGCGAAGAGTCCCGCCAGTCCGCCGAGCGCCGCGGATTCGACGTAGCCCTCGACGCCGGCCATCTGCCCCGCCACACGCAGCGTCGGCCGTTCGCGCAGCTCGAGCGTCGCGCCGAGCTGGCGGGGCGCGTTGACATAGGTGTTGCGGTGGACGGAGCCGTAGCGCGCAAAGACCGCCTCGCCGAGACCCGGCAGCATCCGGAATACGCGCTGCTGCTCGCGCACGCGCATCTTGGTCTGGAACCCCACCAGGTTGTAGAGAGCCCCGGCGGCGTCCTCGTGACGCAGTTGCACGACGGCCCAGGGGCGCGTGCCGGTATGCGGGTCGATCAGCCCGACCGGCTTCATCGGCCCGTGCGCCAGCGTCTGGCGCCCGCGCCGCGCCATCTCTTCGATCGGCAGACAGCCCTCGAAGTACAGCGCCTGCTCGAAATCGTGAAGCGGAACGGTGTCGGCGCAGAGCAGCGCCGCGACGAAGGCATCGTAGCCGGCGCGGTCGAGCGGCAGATTCAGGTAGTCGCCGTCTCCGTCCTGCCAGCGCGACGCGCGAAAAGTGGGCGCGGGATCGATCGAATCCGCGTAGACGATCGGCGCGATCGCATCGTAGAAGTACAGCGACTGCTCTCCGCACAGCGCCTGCAGCTCCGCCGCCAGCTCCGGGTCCGTCAGCGGGCCGGTCGCCAGGATCACGAGTTCGTCGTCCGGGAGCTTCGCCACGCGCTCGCGGCGCAGCTCGATGCGCGGATGCGACTCGATCGCGTCGCTCACGTGCCGGGCGAACGCCGTGCGATCCACCGCCAACGCGCTGCCGGCAGGCACCGCGCACGCATCGGCCGCGCGCAGGATCAGCGAGCCGAGCCGGCGCATCTCCTCCTTCAGCAGGCCCACGGCGTTGCCGAGCTGTGCCGAGCGCAGCGAGTTGCTGCACACCAGCTCCGCGCACTCCGCCGTCGCATGGGCCGGCGACGAATGCGCCGGCCGCATCTCGTAGAGCCGCACGGACACACCGCGCTGCGCGGCCTGCCAGGCCGCCTCACAGCCGGCCAGGCCCGCCCCGACGATCACCAGCGACGTCGAGCTATCCCGAGACATCGTCCCCATCGACCGCGCAGCGTAGCGCTCGTCAAGAAAGGGGCCGGGTTGGATTCGTCAACTTTTGCCTCCGGCAAAAGTTGACGAATCCAACCCGGCCCCTTTCTT
>CAYOHN010000337.1:0-4292 GCA_964403735.1 uncultured Spirochaetales bacterium
CACGCGGCAGCGCCTCGAGCAGGCAGACAAGATGCAGCTCGACGCGTGAGGTGAGGTCGACGCCACTCGCGAGCGGCACCGCAACGCCACCGCCGAGTGCGAGCGAGCCCACGAGGAGTGTCTGCACCGACTCCCGCTGTTGCGTGCCGCACTGACGGTTCCTGGACTCATCGAGGCTGCGTTGCGCGTACTCGACGTCGACGCCGAAGCATCCGACGACACAGACACAGACACAGACACAGACACAGACACGGACGCTTCCGCGCCGTTCCCGACCGTCGACGATTCCCCCGACGGCGCGCGACGTCTCGCGGAGGCGGTGCGCGCGCGGATTCCGTCTCCGGACGCCGCGCAGACCAGCGCCGAGAGCGTGCGTCAGTCGCTCCGGCAGCGGCGCGACACGCTGGGTGCGGGCTGGGATGCCGAGGACCACCAGCCCGACCCGCAGCTTCCGCTGCGCATCGATGTCACCGGCCCGCTCGCCCCCCAGCTGCCGCTCGCCGAGGCGAACGCCAGCGTCCACGCACAGCTCCAGAACATGGCCGGCCTGTTGTCCGCCAAGCAGGACCAGGCGCTGCGAAATCTCCTACAGGGTCTGGTCGCGCGGGAGGTCGCCGAGAAGCTGCACGCAGCCGGCGAGCTCGTCGAGGCGATGAACCGAAGGCTCTCCTCCATCACCACGGCGCACGGCATCGGTGTGAGCCTGCGTTGGCGCCGCCGCGACGATCTCGACGAGGATCTCTCGCCCGTGGTCGCACTCCTGGCCAAGACGCCGGATCTGCGCACGCCCGAAGAGGATGCCGAGCTCTCCCAGGCGCTGGGCCAGCGCATCGACGACGCGCGTCGCAGCGATCCCGATCTCCCCTATCGGGAGCTGATCGCGCAGGTGCTCGACTACCGGAGCTGGCACGTCATGCACGTGCTCCTGCATCGCCCGGGTCAGGCCGTGGTCCGACTCACCCGGCGCACCGCGCTCAGCGAGGGCGAAAAGAAGATCGTCTCGTACCTGCCGCTCTTCGCCGCGGTCGCGGCCTCGTGCGATGGGCTGGCGGCAAACGCGCCGGAGGCACCGCGCTTCGTGCTGCTCGACGACGCGTTCGCCAAGGTGTCCGAGGACAACCACGCGAAGCTCTTCGGGCTGCTCGTCGAGCTCGATCTCGACTTCATTGCCACCAGCGAGCGGCTCTGGGGAACGCACGACAGCGTGCCCGAGCTCGCCATCACCGAGGTGATCCGCGACGCCGAGCTCGGCACGATCGTGCTCGAGCACGCCCGCTGGGACGGCCGGCAGCAGGAGCTGTCGTGACCGATTCCGGACGTTCGCTCTTTCGCTACGTGGTCGGAGACGAGTGGGCCGACTACCGCGCGATCATGGCCGTCTTCGCCGACACGTTCTTCTCCGAGTTCACGCCCGAAGAAGTGGCCGGCCGCCTGGCCGAAGCTGGCCATCCCCTCGACGCGGAGATCGTCGGCGACCGGCTCGAGAGCCTGCGCCGCTGGGGCAATCTCAGCGTCTCGTCCGCCGTCGGCAACCCGAGCAGCCTGGCCGACTACTATCGACGCCGCCACCGCTACCTGATCACGCGCGCGGGTCAGGAGGTCCACCAGGTCGTCGAGGGCGTGCTGACCCGGGTCGACGAGGTGCGCGACGTGTCGGCGGGCCGTCTGCGTGCCCTGCAGAGCGCGCTCGGTCGGCTGTGCGAGCTCGACCCCGCGCACGCGGATCCGAGTGCGCTCGCGGACGCGATCGGAGCGGTCTTCGACCCTCACGAGGCCTTCACCAGCGAGATCACGCAGTTCTTCGCCGCGATCAATCAATGGCAGAACCGCTACGACCTGTTGCCCGACGAGCTGCGATTCTTCGCCGAGATCCTGGTCGGCTACGTGGGCGAGCGGCTCGACGAGATCGAGCGCGCTGCGCGACCGATCGGCCAGCGCCTGGGGGATCTGTCGCCGGACTTCCGGCTGCTCGTCGAGCGGGCGAGCCAGGGGTTGGCCAGCCGGGTCGATGCGGCGGGGCTCTCCGGAAGCATCGCGGTGAGCCACCGCGCGGGATCGCGCCTCGAGGACTGGGAGCACCTGTGCGCGTGGTTCCTGCGGCGGCCGGGGCGCCCTTCCCGCATCGAGACGCTCACGCGCGAAGCGATCGCCGCGGTGCGCACGCTGACGCTCAATCTCACGCGTCTGTCGCGATCCGGTGTCGGCGCCGCGTCGCGACGCGCCGACTTCCTGCGACTGGCGCGCATCTTCGACACCGCCGACAGCGACACTCTGCCGCGCATCGCCGCGGCGGCCTTCGGAATCGGGGCTACGGAGCACTACGGGGTCGCCGCCGAGGACGCGGATGATCCCGCGCCGACGGCCACGTCGTGGTGGGACGCGCCCCGCGCGCGTGTGCCGGTCTCGATCCGCGAACGCGGCGACACCACGAATCGCGGGCGCGTGAGCCCCATGCCCGATCGCGCGAAGGAGCGCGCGCTCTTGCACCGGCGGCGCGCGCAGCAGCGCGCGGCGCTGGAGCGGGTCGACCACGAGCTGCTCGACGCACCCGTGCTGAACGGCAGGACGCTCTCGCCAAGCGCCCTGGCTCGTCTGGAGGAGATCGTGGGGCGGACGCTCGCACGCCTCGGCACGCGCGCCGCTCGGGCCGAGCGCGCCGATCGGAGCCTCGTCTGCCACATCGAGCGCAGTCCGGGTCGACACACGCGCGTGGACTCGCACGCCGGCGCATTCACCCTGCTGAACCTGACGGTCAGGGTCACGGCGCGCGTCGATTTCGACGCCGATCCGCACGTCGCCTCGCCGGAGCGCGTCGATGCCGTCTGATCACCATCCGCAAGCAACCCTCGAGCTGCGCGCCTGCGCGCGTCATCTGGTCCAGCATCCGCTCACGTGCAAGGAGCACGACCCCGATCTGTTCCGGCTGCTGCGCCGTCATGAACCCGACCTCGACCGCTGGTTCACGCAGCGGCTCGGCTATCGCCTGCACGTCGACGCCGACACCGCTCGGTTGTTCAAGTTGGGGGCGGTGCCGGCGCAGCATCCGCTGCGGGCCCGCACGGGCCGGGCCTTCGTGCCGCTCGAGTACGCGTTGCTCGCGCTCGTGCTCGGAAGCACCGCCGCGGGCCCGGCGGTGGTCAGCCTGCGCGACCTGGTCGAGCAGGTCCGCTCCGCCGCCGTCGAGGCCGACATCGTTCTCGAGGACTCGCACGCCACGCGGCGCGCGCTCGTGGCGGTGCTGCAGTGGATGATCGAGCACGGGCTCGCGACCGAGCTGCACGCGGGGGTCGACGCCTATGCCGGCGACGCCGCCGCCGATGCCGTGCTCAGGATCCGACCGGATCGCGTCGCCCTCGTCGCGCTCTCCACCCTGGTCGGGGCGAGCAGCGCCGACGAGCTCCTGGCCCGGGCGGAGCGCCGCGACGCCACGCGCCAGTGGATGCGCTGCCGCCTGGTCGAGGAGCCGGTTCTCTATCGCTCGGATTTGAGCGAAGCGGAGTGGTCCGAGCTTCGGCGGCGTCTGGGCGAGGAGGCGCGACTGCTCGAGGAGATGTTCGGGTTGACGCTCGAGGCGCGCGCCGAGGGCGTGGCCGCCATCGATCCGTCCGGCACGCTCGCCACGCGGCCCTTCCCGACGGCGGGGACGGTCGGCCATGCCGCGCTGCTTTTGCTCGAAGCGCTGCGGAGCCGGGCGGGCACCTTGATCGCGTGGTCCGAGCTGGTCCGCCACGTCGAGGAGCTGAGCGCCGCACACCACCGTGGCTGGTCGAAGGACCTGGTCGCGGCGCCCGAGCGCCTGGCTCGGACGGTCGTGGACCTGCTTGTCGATCTGCGTCTGGCCGAGCGCGTCGAGCGGCCCGCGGAGGCCGAAGCCGGCGACGCGGTCGAAGCCGCGGTCGAAGCCGACGCTTCGCGTGCCGAGAATCTCGGTCTTCGCCTGCTCCCGGCCGCAGCGCGATTCCTGCCCACGATTCCCGAGGAGCGTGCCGAGCCCGAAGCGCAGGAGACACTCTGGTGACGGTCCCGGCCTCGCTGCGATCGGGCGAGCTCGACGTGCTGTGGGTGCGCGTGCGCGAGCGTCTCGAAACCAAGGGCCTCGACAACCGCGGAAGGCTGCGTCTGCCCAACCTTTCGTCCCAGGGCCGACTCGCATTGCAGTCCCTGATCGACCGTCGCCTCGGCGTCATGCTCGATCTCGGCGTGTTGGAAGAGGGCCTCGTCCGTCTGCGCGTCGGCGATGACCTGCCGAGCGCGCTGGCTGCACTCGGTCACCCGGTCTCGGGCGAGCTGGC
>CAYOHN010000338.1:0-4269 GCA_964403735.1 uncultured Spirochaetales bacterium
GGGAGCCGGGGCACCCGCCCGGGCGGGGCGACCGGAACGCCCAGGAATCGTTATGGTCCGGGGGCTTTCGATGCCGGCTGGAGCCACGCATTCGGGAGGAGTCTACTCGATGAGCGCAGCGCGAGGGAAGCGCCGGGCTGCTGCCGGCGGCGGAGACCCGGACGGGGCCGCGTCCCGCGAGGACGCGGCTGGCCGGGTGCCGGAGCTGCTGCGCCGGGTCGTCGGCATGGGGTTCTCGGGCTTCTTCCTGACCGAAGAGGTGCTGCGCAAGGCGCTGGGCGAAACCCTGCCCAAGGACTGGGTGGACTTCGCGGCCGCCCAGAGCGAGCGCACCCGCCGCGAGCTGATCGACCGGGTGGCGGGCGAGGTGGGCCGCACGCTCGACGGGGTCGATCTCCCCCATCTGGCCGAGCGCCTGCTGCGCGGCCACGCGATCGAGGTGACGGCCCGGCTCCGCTTCGTACCGCGTGACGGGGAAGACGATGCGCGCGCCGCCGAGACCCCGCGCGGACGCGCGATGCGCGTGACGGTGACCGAGAGCAACAGCGAGGACGAGGGAACCTCGTGAGTTCGTCGCGGCATGCCCCGTTCGATCCGGTGCGCACCCTGGTCCCGCTGGCGCTGCTGGCCGCTCTCTTCGGCTGGGCTGCGTTGCTGCACCACGGGTTGGGGCCGCGCCCGGACCTCGGCCTCGCTTGGTACTCGCCGCGCGGGTTCCTCACGCGCGCGCTGGCGACCTCGTCGTGGGAATCGCTGGTGAACACGCGCTGGAAAGGGTTCCTCGTTTTCTGGACGCCCGCGTTGCTGCTGGCCCTCGCGTGTTGGGTCACGACGCGCTCGGCGCTCGTGCGCACGCTCGCCGTCAGCGCCGCGATCGCCGCCGCGATCTTCTCCTTCTACGCACTCGGAGGGGGGTCGTCTCGGGTGGCGTGGACGTTCTTCGGCTGGCGTGCGTCGGCAACGATGCTCGCTCTCGCGGTCACCGTCGCTTGCGTGGTGCTCGCGCCGTGGCTCGCCGCGAGCTGGCTGAGACTCGGCTGGCCGCAGCGCGTGCTGACCTTCGCGCCGGTCCCATTCGCGGTGATCGCGATCGAGCGCGGCATCACCGGCACCGATCCGGCACTGCCGTTCGCGATTTCGCCGTGGCCCGTGGTCCCGGTCTTCGGACTCGAGGTGGTCGGGACGATCTTCGCGTCGCTGGTCGCCGGAGCCGCGCTCGGTCTGGCCGGTCTCGCGCTGTGGGCTCGAGGCCGAACGTCGATCGGCCTGCTGCTCGTCGCGGCAGGGCTGGCACTCCCTGCCGGCTGGCTGATGCTCGGCAACCAGGGTCTGCTGCCCTTCCACGTGGCGGCGCGCGGCGTCACGATCGCCACGGTCGCGTGCGGCCTCGGCCTCGCCGCGGCAGCCTTCCCGGCGCGCGACGCGCTGCAGCTGCGCCGGCGAGCGCGCGTCGTCGGCACCGCCGCGCTGCTGCTCGGCGTTCCGCTGCTGCTCGGCCAGGCCTGGGCGCGGTTCGACTACAGCCGAAACCGAGACGTGTATGCGCAACGCATTCTCGATGGGCTCGCTGGCTACTACGGGCGGGAGCAGCTGTACCCGGACACTCTGGCCGAACTCGTCGACACTGGAGACCTCACGGCGATCCCGAAGCCGCAGGTCGGCTTCACGTGGTTCGCTGACGGTACCCGCTTCACGTATCAGGCCTTCGGCACCAGCTACCTGCTCGAGTTTCCGGCGCCGCGCTGGGTGCAGTGCACCTACAACCCGCCGTACGACGACTTCGAGGACGACGCGGGCGGGGACTTCGGGGACGACGATGCCGATGCGGACGAGGACCTCGGCGGCGCCTGGTCCTGTCCGACTCGGCCGCCGGAGCTCTGGTAGGTGCGCGCGCTGCCGCGGCCCGCCGCCATCGGCGCGATCGAACGCATCGAGCGCGCGCGTCGGCTCGGCTTCACCGTCGGCTGTGTCTACCTCGGGATCAAGACCAACCAGATGCTGGCCCGCGGGCTTTCGCGCCACCAGATGCGGCAACGCTGGCGCCACTTCCATCGCGACAGCGCCGAGACCGTCTACCAGACCGCCGTGGATCTGCGCGGCCTCGTGTTGAAGGGCTGTCAGTACCTCGGCGCGCGTGCCGACCTGATGCCGCCCGAGTGGGTCGAAGTCCTCGCACGGCTGCAGGATCGCGTCCCGGCGCGCTCGCTGCCGGAGGTTCGCCGGATGGTGGAAGGCGAACTCGGACGGCCGCTCGAAGCGGTGTTCCAGTCCTTCTCGGCGCAGCCTGTGGCGTCGGCCTCACTCGCACAGGTCCACGACGCCAGGCTGCGCGACGGCACCCGCGTCGCCGTGAAGGTCCAGTACCCGGAGGTCGCCGACCTGGTGCGCGGCGATCTCGCCAACCTGCGCACGCTGTTCCGGACGATCGGCTGGCTCGAGCCGGACTTCGATCTGCTGCCGATCCTCGACGAACTCGGCGAGCACGTTCCGCGCGAGCTGGACTTCCTGGCCGAGGCGACCAACGCCGAGCGGGTCGCCCGCATCTTTGCCGACCGCGACGACGTCCGCGTCCCACGCGTCTACCGAGAGTGGAGCACGCGCCGCGTCCTCGTGATGGAGTTCATCGACGGCGTGAAGATCACCGAGCGCGAAGCCCTCGACCGGCTCGGGATCGACGCCGAGTCGATGCTCCGGATCCTCCTCGACGCGTGGTGCCAGCAGATCCTGGTGCACGGGTTCTTTCAGGCCGACCCGCACCCCGGCAACTTGCTGGTGGAGCCCGATGGCCATGGCGGCGGACGGCTCGTGCTGCTCGACTTCGGGCTCGCCAAGGAGCTGCCGGAACACTTCCGAGTCGATGCGCTCGCGTTGATGATGGCCGTCCTGCGCCGCGATGCCGACGCGATGGCGACGGCGCTGGCGACGCTGGGCTTCGCGACGCGCGACGGCTCGCGGGATTCGCTGGTGCGGCTCGCGCAGGCGGGCCTCTCGCTGCTGCAGGAGCTCGCCGAGTCCGGATCTCTCGGCCCGGAGCGCATGGAGAAGCTCGGCGAAGAACTCGCCGAGCAGGTCCGGAACAACCCGCTGATCCGGATTCCGAGTCACGTGGTGCTGCTGGCTCGGACGACGGGGTTGCTCTCCGGTGTCGTGCGATCACTCGGGACGAAGCAGGATCCCATGCAGATCGTGTTCCCGTACGTGGTCGGCTCGGCGATGCCTCTCGGCAGCCGGCGGAGCTGAACCCTGAACGCCGCGCCGCTGCAGGTCGGCCTCGCGCTCGGCGGCCCCGGCGATGCGCAGGCATGGGCGGAGGCCTGCGCGCTGGCGCGCTGGGCCGATGCCGCCGGCCTCGACTCCCTGTGGCTGCCGGAAGGACACCTGCGCATCGGCGCCCCGTCGTCTCCGCTGCTCGGCCTGGCCGCGTTCGCGGCCTGCACGTCGCGGATCCGGCTCGGCACGACCTCGCTGTTGCTCTCGATCCTCGATCCGCGACGCGTCGCGCTGGAGGTGGCGACTCTCGATCAGCTTTCCGGAGGCCGGGTCGTGCTCGGCCTCGGACGTGGCTTCGAACCGACGATGCTGCGCGCCTTCGGCGTCGACCCGCGCACCAAGCGCGATCGCTTCGACGCCGCTATCGACGCGATTCTGTGTTACTGGGCGGACGAGAGCGCGGCGGCGAGGCCGCGGCAGCGCCCGCACCCTCCCCTGTTCGTCGCCGCGTTCGGGCCGATGGGGCTCGCGCAGGCGGCACGGCGCGGGCTGCCTTACCTCGCCTCGCCGCTCGAGAGCCTCGCGACGCTCGAGCGCAACTTCGCTCGCCATGCGGAGCTGTCTGCCGCCGAAGCGGGCAATGGCGTGCGACCCATCGCGGTGATGCGGACGCTGCACGTCACCGCGAGCGCCGCCGAGACGCGCCGCGTGCGCGAGGCCGCGGAAGCCGAGTTCGCCGCGCTCGCGGCGCGCGCGAGCAGCGCAATCGCCGCGGTGGCAACGGGCCTCGCCGCAGAGCGCGTCCTGATCGGCGAGGCTCGCGAAGTCGCGGAGCTCCTCGCGCAATACCGCGAGCGGCTCGGTCTCGACCTGCTGGTCCTGCGACCGGCCGCACACAGCGACGAAGCGGAGCGCCGGAGCTCCCTCGAACGTCTCGTCGATCGCGTCCTGCCGAAGCTCTGACGTCAACCAAGGGGCCGGGTTCGTTCGTCAACTTTTCCCCCATCCGGGGGAAAAGTTGACGAACGAACCCGGCCCCTTGGTCGATGTCACTCGGGT
>CAYOHN010000339.1:0-4263 GCA_964403735.1 uncultured Spirochaetales bacterium
CGCCGCGGTCCGAGCGCCGCGGCGGCGACGAAGGCGGCGGGCGGACCGAACGAGCAGGCGCCGGCGGCTTCGCGACCGACTCCAGGTGCGGCGCCGGTTCCGGTGGGGTGATTGGCTCGGACCGGCGCGGAGGGGCAACCTGTTCCCCCGCAAGATCAGCGGGCGCCGCGGCCTCATCGACCAGCAGTGTCACACCGATCGCGGCGGGGCCGTCGCGCGAAGCCGGTCGCTCGATCGGCGTCCCAGCCACGACGAGCACTGCGATCGCGTGCAGCCCCAGCGACGCGAGCAGCGCGACACGAACGCGGCGTCGGTCGCCGCGCCGCGTGGGTTCCCGCACCGGCGCTTCCCAGGGCTGCGGTCCGGCCTCAGGGGAGGAACCAGGTGAGTCCCACGCGGACGTTGCGCGGATTGCCCGGGACGAAGTGGAAGTCTTCTTGCGGAGTTGCATCGAAGCCTGGGACGAAGGACTCGAAGTAGAAGTCGGCGCTCCGCCATTGCGTGTCGAAGACGTTCTCGATCAGCAAGTTCGCCTCCAAGGGACCGCGACGGTACCGCAAGCCCAGGTCGAAGACCGCGTAATCGGAGAGCCGGATGCTCCGGTCGTCCTCGACGCCGTAGCGCTCGCCGAGCGCGCGGAACGCGAGCTCTCCGCTCAGCCCGGAGGAATGGGTGGCACGGGCGCGAGCTTTGGCCACCAACCGCGGCGCCTGCGCGACCGGATCGCCATCGGAAATCCCGAGGGCCGCGTCATCGGCGGCGAAACGCGCCGAGGAGTACGCGACCGAGAACTCGCCTTCCAGCCACTCCCAGGGGTGAACGCGGGCAGCCACCTCGATGCCGCGACGCTTCGAACGCGGACTGGGTTCCGTGGTTCCTTCGTCCCCGACGAAGACGAGCTCGCTTTGCAGGTTCAGCCACCAGCCCGCGATCGACAGATCCGCCCACGAGGTCACCGACATGCGCCAGCCGATCTCCCAGCCCATCGCGAGGGGCAACGTCTCCTCGTTCGGGTTCGCGACGACGTCGCGGGCATCGTTCGAGTGAAAGCCGATGCCCCAGTTGAGGAAGAGCTGGGCGTCGCGCAGCGGGGCGAACGAGAGCGGCAGGAGGCCCTCTTCGGCGAACGGAGCGACGATCAGGTTCGCCTTAGGCAGCAGCACGCCATCGGTTTCGGTGCCGTCGGCGCGCGGTCCGGACGTGGGATCGCCCGGGTCGGTGAGGCATGCGCCGCAGCGATTCTCGACATCGAAACGGAAGCCCTCCGCCCGAAGACCGCCGACGAAGCGCAGCCAGTCCGTGAGCAGCGTCTCGGCCTGCACGAAGCCGGCGAGAGAGGTCTCCACGATGTCGTCGTCACTGATCCTACCCAGGCGACGCCGCTGGTTCTGGCGACCGAGTTCGACGCCCGCGATGTCGGTCCGGGTATCGGCACCGAACGTCAGGACCGTCGGAAAGCGCGCATCGATCTGATGGCGGTAGACCAGCGAGCCGCCGGTGTAGATCCGATCGTCGCTCTGCACGATCCCGTCACCGTTCACCGGGTCGCCCAACCCGAAGGTGAAGTTCGAGTACAGGTCGAGCGCGTAGTGCGCCAGCCACGCGGTGGCTTCCAGCCGTCGGCCGGGTCCCGGCTCGTGGATCAGTCGCAGCACTCCAGTCTGGCGATTCGAATCGCCCCCCTCCGTGGGATCCACCGAGTCCCAGCGATCGAAGCCGGAGCTGCGGACCAGGCGTAACGGAATCTGCCCCGACCCGTGCCAGTCACCGTCGTAGGCCGAGAACCAGCCTTCGAGCCGCGTGCGTTCGGAGAATCGCCAGCCCGCCCGCGCGAGCCCCTTGTACTGCAACAGATTCTCGCCGTCCTGGAACGGGCCGTCCGTCGTGTTGAACTCGAACGCGAGCAACAGCGTCCCGGGTTCACCGCCGCCGGAGAACAGGCCTTCCCGCGGCGACCACATCCCGACGGTACGAACGCTCTCCCACTGCCCGCCCTCCACCTTCAGGAACGGCTCGGGCGCGAGCTCGAACAGCTTCAGGTTGGCCGCGCCGGCCGTCGCGAAGTCTCCGAACTCGACCGAGTACGGTCCCATCGAGACCTCGATCCGTTCGATCGTCTCGGGAATGAAGAACATGAAATCCGTGTAGCCCTGACCGTGGGCGTGGCTGCGCATGTTGACCGGCACGGAGTCGAGGAAGAACGCGAAGTCCGTGCCGTGATCGGCGTCGAAGCCGCGCACGAGGTACTGGTTGGCCTTTCCGCCCCCCGCATGTTGGGCGGTCAGCAGCGAGGGCACTTGCTCGAGGACACGGTCGGGTTTGTCGAGCCGACGCAGCGAGAAATCCTCCCCATCCACGACGAAGCTCGACCCGGAGGTCACCGGGCGCCGCTCTCGCACCGTCACGTCATAGGTCTGCGCGGAGACGGAATTCGCGGCCAGGAGCCAGACCAGCACGCCTGCCCGGCAGAGCGTCTTCGAGAACGGGTTGCGCGCCGACATCTTGCCCCCTTTTCGCGGCGCACTCTATCGAGACAGGACTTACAGGAAAAGTCATTGTTAGTTAGTATACTAACTAGTTATCAGGAGATCTATTCGTGTCGCTGATTCTACCGCCGCAGTGGAGTCCGTCCGAGGGCGCCGACCCGTTGCTCACCTCGCTGCAGCTCCTGCGCGTAGCCGAGGATGTCGTGCGGGCGTTCGAGATCCACGCACGCGGGCGGTTCGGACTGTCGTCCACGAGGCTCGGCGTGTTGCTGTGGCTCGAGCGCAGCGAAACCGCCGGGCGGCAGCCCGGGGATCTCGCCGAGCGCCTCCGCGTGAGCCGCGCGACCGTGAGCCGCCTCCTCGACGGTCTCGCGGCGGACGGTCTGGTCGCCCGCCGCCCGGATCCGCGAGACGGACGCGCGCGGCGGATCGTGTTGACCCGACGCGGTCGGATGCTCGCTCGCGAGATCGTCCCGACGCATGCGGCGCGACTCTCGGCGCTGACCCGATGCCTCGACGAAGAAGAGCGAGAGCAGCTCTCCCATCTGCTCGAGAAGATTCGCGCGGGATTGCGCACGCTACAGAGCCCGTGATCGGAGCCGACGGGCTAGCAGGAGGCGAAATGGCGCGTTCGCACTGGCTCGTGAAATCGGAACCCGCGAAGTACCCGTGGGCGCAGTTGGTCCGAGACGGACAGACGGTCTGGGACGGCGTTCGCAACGCACTCGCGCGTCAGCATCTGGCCGCGATGCATCGGGGAGACCTCGTGCTCTACTACCACTCCAACGAAGGCAAGGAGATCGTCGGCATCGCCCGCGTCGTCCGGGAATCCCATCCGGACCCGACGGCAGACGATCCCAAGTGGCTCGCCGTCGATCTCGAACCAGTCCGGCCGCTCGTCGAGCCGGTCGGCCTCGCCGCGATCAAGAGCGATGCGCGGCTCGAGGGCCTCGCGTTGATCCGCCAGTCGCGTCTCTCGGTCCTGCCGGTCTCGCGAGCGCACTTCGACCACATCCTGAAGCTCGCCAAAACGAAGGCGCCCCGCGGATGAGCGACGACCGACTCTGGTGGCAGCACGGCGTCGTCTACCAGATCTACCCGCGCTCGTACCAGGATGCGAGTGGCGACGGGGTCGGCGATCTCGAGGGCATCCGGCAGCGCCTCGATCACTTGGCGTAGCTCGGTGTCGACGCGCTCTGGCTGCACTCGTTCTTGCGAGAACAGCCCGATCTCGACTGGCGAGATCCTGAACTCGTACGCGCGATGCACGACGTCGTGCGTTTCTAGCTCGATCGCGGCGCCGACGGATTCCGCATCGACGTCGTGCACCGGATCGCCAAGGAGCCGGAGCTACGCGACAACCCCCCGGCGTCCGAAGGCGGGTCCGGGTACGGCGGGCAGCTTCACGTCCACGATGAGAATCACCCGGACGTCCACCGGATGCTCCGCGACCTGCGCGCGCTGCTCGACGGCTATCGCGCACGGATGATGGTGGGCAAGGTCTATCTGTACGCGGGCGAAGAGATCGGCACGCGCAACGTCGCGGTCCCCCCGGATCGCTTGCAGGACCCCCTGGCGCGCACGTTGCACCCGGCGCTTTCGCGCGACGGCGAACACACGCCGATGCGCTGGGACGCGCGCGAGCCGAAGTGCGGCTTCACCGCCGCGCGGCCCGACGGAACGACGGTCGAGCCGCGGCTCCCGCTCGTGACTCGAGCCGCGAGCCGTCAACCAGGGGGCCGGGTTGGAATGTCAACTTTTCCGGCCATGGCCGGAA
>CAYOHN010000340.1:0-4237 GCA_964403735.1 uncultured Spirochaetales bacterium
GAGGGAATGCAATTGCTCTTCAAGCAGTTCTCGTTCCCGGGCGGAATTCCGAGCCACGTGGCGCCCGAGGTGCCCGGCTCGATCCACGAGGGGGGCGAGCTCGGCTACGCACTCTCGCACGCGTTCGGCGCCGCGTTCGACAACCCGGATCTGGTGGTGTTCTGCACCGTCGGCGACGGAGAGGCCGAGACCGGTCCGCTGGCGACTGCCTGGCACTCGAACAAATTCCTGCATCCGGGACGCGACGGCGCCGTCCTTCCGATCCTCCATCTGAACGGCTGGAAGATCCACAACCCGACGGTGCTGGCGCGCATTCCCCACGGTGAACTCGAGAGCCTGCTCGTCGGCTATGGCTGGAATCCATTCTTCGTCGAGGGGCCCGACGAGATCGTGGCCGAGCCGGGACCGCGCGTGCGGACGGGCCACACCGATCGGGCGATGCACGAGGCGATGGCGGCGACGATCGATGCGGCGCTGGCGGAGATCCGCGACATCCAGCGGCAGGCCCGAACCGGCGGATTCGCCGGCCGGCCGCGCTGGCCGATGATCGTGCTGCGCACACCGAAAGGCTGGACCGGCCCGGAGCAGGTGGACGGTCAGCGCAACGAGGGCACATTCCGCTCGCACCAGGTTCCACTGGCTGGCCTCGCCGACGACCCGGAGCACCTGACGCAGCTCGAGCAATGGCTCGCGAGCTATCGACCGGAGGAGCTCTTCGACGCCGAGGGGCGCCCTGTGGCTGCGCTGGACGCGATCGCGCCGAAGGGTGCGCGACGGATGAGTGCCAATCCGCACGCGAATGGCGGAGTGTCTTTGCAGGCACTGCGCCAGCCGGACTATCGCGACTATGCGACCCCGGTCGATCGCCCTGGCCGCGAGTTCGCCGAGGCGACGCGCGTGCTCGGGTCCTACCTCCGCGACGTGATGCGGCGAAATCGCGATCATGCGAATTTCCGCGTCTTCGGGCCCGACGAGACGCAGTCGAATCGGCTCGGAGCGATCTTCGAGGAGACCCCGCGCACGTGGGTCGCCGAGACATCTCCGGACGATCAGGATCTCGGACCCGACGGTCGCGTGATGGAGATCCTGTCCGAGCACACGTGCCAGGGATGGCTCGAAGGCTACCTGCTGACCGGACGCCACGGGCTGTTCTCGACCTACGAAGCCTTCGTGCACGTCGTGGACTCGATGTTCAACCAGCACGCCAAGTGGCTGCACGTGACCAACGGCCTCGCCTGGCGGCGCCCGATCGCATCGCTGAACTACCTGCTGACGTCGCACGTGTGGCGTCAGGACCACAACGGCTTCAGCCATCAGGATCCCGGCTTCATCGATCATGCGGTGAACAAGAAGGCGGAGGTCGTTCGGGTCTACCTGCCCCCGGACGCGAATACCCTTCTCTGCGTCGCAGATCAGTGTCTGCGAAGCCGCCAGTTGATCAACATCATCGTCGCCGGAAAGCAGCCCGGCTTGCAGTTTCTGGACATGGATGCCGCCATCAAGCACTGCGCCGCCGGAATCGGCATCTGGGAGTGGGCCAGCAACGACCGCGGTGCCGATCCGGACCTGGTGATGGCCTGCGCTGGCGACGTTCCGACGCTCGAGACCCTCGCCGCCGTGGCCCTGCTGCGCGAGCACGCGCCCGAGCTGCGAGTCCGGGTGGTCAACGTCGTGGACTTGATGCGGCTCCAGCCGAGCGAGGAGCACCCGCACGGACTCTCGAATCGGGACTTCGATGCGATCTTCACCGCCGACAAGCCGATCCTGTTCGCCTACCACGGCTATCCTTGGCTGATCCATCGTCTGACATACCGTCGCACCAACCACGGAAACCTGCACGTGCGCGGCTACAAGGAAGAAGGAACGACTACGACGCCGTTCGACATGGCCGTCCTCAACGATCTCGATCGCTTCCATCTGTTCGCCGACGCGATGGACCGCGTCGAGAAGCTCGCGCCCATCGCCGCCTACGCGAAGCAGTGGAGTCGTGAGAAGCGCGTCGAGCACCGGCAGTGGATCATCGAGCACGGCGAGGACATGCCGGAGGTCGTCGACTGGCGCTGGCCGGGGTGACGCGGGACCGGTAGCGCACCGCGGTCTCGGCCCCGAACTCGGCGATCGCTACGTCGAGGCGACGCGCGGAGCGAGCGATGCGGCGAGCAGCATCCGGGTCCGCATTCACCCCGAGGGTTGGCTGTCGGTGGACGACCGCAAGCACTTCGCGGTCTGATCCGGCGCCGCCACGCACAGATGCGCATGCGTCGTCGATTGCCGGCGCGCGCGATCCAACCGCGAGCTTCCCGCTCCAGGCCTCCATCGGGGGCGACCCGGCCACCGCCGGACGCTCTGCATTGCCGCGGCTCTCGTCCCTCGAAAATCCAGACGTCCAGCGATTCCTGGTCATCGATCCGTCGACGGCCGCAGAGAGCATGGCCGTGGTGATCGCCGACTGGGTCCACCGCCTTCTGCAGCGCGAACTGCTCGAGAGCTTTCGATCGAAGGGGGCTGAGGCCCGGCTCTCAGCTGCTCTCGACCCACGCCTCGAGATCCTCGGGGACGGCGGTCGGGTCGTCCTTGATGCTGCCGAGGTTGGCGCCGAGATTCGCGCGGAACAGGTCGTCGAAATGACCGGCGATCCGGTCCGAGAACAGGCCGATCGACTTGAGCGTCGGGATGACGAAGCCGCGGAACGGGCCGCGCCGGCCGCCACTGCGCTGGAGCGCTGCCGCGACGGTGGCGCGCTCCTTGGCGATCTCGCCGAAGGCCCAGGCCGGGTCCACACCTGCCTCTCGCCACAGATCCATCACGCTGTCGCGCATGGTGCCGCCGCCGCGGGAATCGATGAGCTTGCGGGCGGCCTCGAAGGCGAAGTCTTCGATGCGGGCGCGATCCTCTTCCGAGATCGTCGGGACGACGGCCGTGAGGTACTTGATCCCGAAGCCGGTGTGGCGCGCCTCGTCACGGGACACGTACGTGAGCAGCTCCTTCAGGAGCGGCTCCTCGGTCTGGTTCCGCATGTCGCGGAAGCTGTAGAGAGCCAGCCCTTCGGTGACCACCTGCATGCCGACGGCCTTCAGGCGCCAGTCGTCGGTCGCGATCACGTCGTCCAGCAGGGCCTTGAGCGCCGGCGCGATCGGCTGTACGTCGCCGAGCTTGCGAATGTAGGCGGCAAACACCTCGACGTGTCGGGCTTCGTCGAGCGTCTGCGTGGCCGCGTAGAACTTGGCGTCCATGTGCGGGACCGCGTTCACCAACTGAGCGGCCACCATCAGCGCGGCCTGTTCGCCGTGCAGGAAGTTCGAGAGCATGAAGGCGGCGCTGCGGCGCGCGATCTCCCAGCGGGTCTCGGCGGGGAGGTTCTGCCAGAACCGAGTCTCCTGGATCGGTACGCCGCCGAGCGAGAACGTGCGCGAGAACGCGTCGCGATCGATTTCCCGCGTCCAGTCGAGCTGCTTCAGCGCGATCCACTGTCGATCGAGCGCATTCGCGTAGAGCGTGCGCAGCTCGTCGATCTCCGGCTCGTAGTCCCAGTTGTAGAGGGCCTCGAAGGCGGTCGGGACGCCGGCGATCGAAGCGGGATGGCGGTCGGGGAGGTCGTTCGGCATGTTCCTAGCTTACCGGGCGGTCGGTCGACGTCAAAGTCCAGAGCGCAGCCGGAGCCCCGCCGGCACGGGCTGGCGTTCAGTCCTCGATCACGATCGCGTTCGGAAGCTCGTCGAGCTCGCGCCCGGGCACGATCGGGACATGGCGGGCGAGGATCTCGCCGCAGCGCCGCACGCCCGCCTCGAGGCCCTCGACGCCGCGGCCGGTTCGCAGGCCGGCCAGCACGAGGTCTAAGACCTGCTCCCAGCGCTCGTCGGGATCGAGGACCCGGTGGATGCCCTCGTCCGCGAGGACGACCACGCGTCGTTCGAGAAGGGCGACGAAGAGCAGGATCCCCGTGCGTCCGCGCGTTCGGGTCAGCCCCTGCTCTCGGAAGCATCGCTGCGCGCGCTCGTGAACACGGGTCTCGACGAGCTCCGCGGACAGCAACATGCGATGGATCGCCGGGACGCGCGCGGCGGCGTGCGCGGCGGCGAGCGCGATCGCCTGGACGCCGAGCAGCAACCACCACGGCGAACCGGGCGCGAGCACTTCGAGTCCTACCAGCGCCGCGGCGGCCGCCAGGACGCCGAGACGCCAACCGACGTTCGTGTACCCGTCGCATGCCGACACGACCGCGACGACCACTTCGCCG
>CAYOHN010000341.1:0-4236 GCA_964403735.1 uncultured Spirochaetales bacterium
CGGGTTCACGGCGGAGGCGCGGACCGCGCTGCTGGAGGAGTCCTGGCCGGGAAATCTGTCCGAGCTCCGCGAGCGCATCCGCCAGGCGGTGCGACTGACGGGCCACGGGGCGATCTCCTCGGAGGCGCTGCTCCTCGCCGCACCGAGCGACCAAGTGCCGTCGTTCCGCGAGGCCAAACGCGGCTTCGAGGCTCGCTACGTCCAGGCCGTCCTCCGGCTCTGTGATGGCAACATCAGTCAGGCGGCTCGACTCGCGCGCAAGGACCGCAAGGATTTCTACGATGTGATCCGCCGCACCGGCATCGACCCGGCCGAGTTCCGGCGCTGAAGCGCGCGCAGCGGAGGTCCAGGGCACTCCGGTGCGCGGGTCGACCGGGTAGAGTTCCGGCATGCGCGTAGCGGTCGTCCAGATGACCTCCACCGACGACGTCGCTGCGAACCTGACGGCGGCCCGCCGCTTCGTCGCGCTGGCCGCCGAAGGCGGCGCGCACCTCGTTGCGCTCCCGGAGAACTTCGCGTTCCTGCGCCGCGAGGGGGAGCCGATTCCGTGCGCCCAAGGTCTTGACGGCGAGATCGTCTCGACCGTCCGCGCGCTCGCTCGACACCATCGCGTGTGGATTCTCGGCGGCACGTTCCCGGAAGCGACCGCGGGCGGGGAGCGCGTTCACAACACCAGCATCGCCGTCGCGCCGGACGGCGAAATCGCCGCGCTCTACCGCAAGATCCATCTGTTCGACGTCGACCTGTCGAGCCAGGGTGGCCTCGCCTACCGCGAATCCGATCGCGTCGCGCCGGGCGACGAGGTGGTGAGCTTCGCCACGCCGTTCGGGAGGATCGGTCTGTCGGTCTGCTACGATCTGCGCTTCCCGGAGCTGTATCGAGCCCTCGCGGCGCGCGACGTCCGCTTCCTCGCCGTGCCCGCCGCCTTCGCGCGGGAGACGGGTCGCGACCACTGGGAACTCCTGCTGCGCGCCCGCGCGATCGAGAACCAGGCGTTCGTGCTGGCGGCGGCGCAGGTCGGAGAGCACGGCGGAGGTCGGGCGAGTTACGGGCGCTCGATGATCATCGATCCGTGGGGGCTGGTGCTCGCGCAGGCGCCCGATACGCCGGGTCCCGTGTTCGCCGAGTGCCGACTCGAGGACCAGGATCGGATCCGCGCGGCGCTCCCCGTGCTTCGACACCGTCGCTTGTAGACCGATGGGCCCGGCGTCCCGCGGCCACGGGGATCACTCGCCCTTCTTGCGAAACAGCGCATCGAGGGCCTCGCGCGTCGCCTGCTGCGGCCGCGTCGCGCCGGAACGTGCCTCGTTCCCGGCGGGGCGGAACCACTCGCAGCGATTGGCGCGCTCGCGGTCCCCGACCCGCTCGGCCTGCGGTTCGCGGCACTGGTTGTAGGCGCCAGGATCGTAGAGCTCGCAGTTCCTGCACACGTGGAGGTCGGCCCCGCAGCGTGTGCACTCGTCCCGAAAGCCGAGGCGATCCCCGCTGGCCAGCTCGATGATGGCGTCGCACCGATGGCAGAGCATCACTGGCACCGTGCGTCACCCGACGCGCCCGTGTCAAGACGCGCGAGGTGCGGCGTGCGGTGATACGCTGATCGCGATGTTGGACCAGCATCCGGGAACCCGCCTCTGGCGAGCACTCGCGACAGTGACCCTCTTCGTCGCGTTTCTCCTCCCCGCTCCCACGTTCGCCCGCGGCGCGCCCGATGTCGTCGACTACGTCCTCACCTGGCTGCGCGGCGGCTGGCGCTCGCCGCTGCTCTGCACCTTCGAGGGGCAGCCGGTGCAGGGAATTCGCCGCGTCGTGATCTCGCCGGGTCCTCCGCAGTCCGAGCGACGCGTCGCGCGCGTCACCTTCTCGCCGCTCGAGGCTCGCGATGCCGAACGCTGTCGCAGCATCCTCGGCGGGGAGGCCCCGAACCTCATCGGCACTGTCCTCGTCACCTACGTCCAGAAGCGACAGCGCTCCGATACCCCCCGACGCGATTTCGATCTGCTGCGGCGCGAGGGCCGTTTCGATCTCGAAATCGTCAGCGGACGGCTGCGCATGGGATCCGCGCAAGAGGCTCCGGCCGATCTTCCGGAGGTGGAGTTCACCGGCGGCCGCGCCGAGGTAGGAGAGATTCTGCCGAACTCCGATACCGCCCGACTGCTGCTCGACTTCGGCTCACTGCGCCGGCTGTGGCTGGCGCTCGAGGCGCCAGATGGCACGAGGATCGAGCTGCCTCTGGTCCTCTTCGAGGGGCGTTGACGCCGGACGAAGTCGCACTGTGGATCGCCCGCGCGCGCTGGCAGCGGCGCAGCGACGTGGCGCGTGAGCAGCTCGACTGGTGGCTGGCGGCCGCGCGCGCCGCCCTCGCGGCCGGCGCCGAGCCGTGCAAGCGCGAGCGACACAAATCCATGTACGTACTGGCGCTCGCTGGGGTCGCGCCGGACTTCCTGCTCAAGATCGAGCGACACGCGCATGCGTCCCGCGCGCGGCGGCTGCTCGTCGCACCCGCGGAGAACCAGCTCCGTGTGGCCGAGCGTCTGGCCGCGCACGGCATCCCGACGCCCGTCCCGGTCGCCGCGGGCGCGTATCGGCGGGCCGGCTTCCTCGAGGCTTCGCTGCTGCTCGTGCCGATCGTCCGCGGGTCGGTCGATGTCGCCGCGTTCTGGCGCGACGATTCGCGGCTCCCGAGCGAGCGCCGCGCCGCCGCACGGGCGCTGGGGGCACTCGCCCGAACGATGCACGAGGCGGGCGTGGATCAGGACGATTTTGCACCCAACAACTTTCTGTGGCGATCCTCGACATCGCCGCACGTGCTCGCGATCGACTTCGAACGGGTCCGGCTCCGCCGCTCGCTCCCCCGTCCGGCGCGCATGCGACAGCTCGCCAAGCTCGATCGCCACGCGATCGGGACGCACGCGAGCGACCGGCTTCGTCTGCTGCGCGCGTACACGGGCGGCGATCGACAGGCCGCACGCGCCTGGTGGCACGCCGTGGCGATCGAGCACGGCGCGCTCGCGGAGCGCGACTTTCGGCACTTGCTGCGCACCGGGACGCGGGCGAGCCGCCGCTTCGTCCCGGTGTCGGAGCACGGGTGGCGGGGCTGGGCGCGGCGCGACGCCTGTCTCGCCTCGGTGTTGCGGGCGGCGGCGACGACGGCCCCCGCCAAGGCCCGCCATCGCGTGCGACCGCTCGGCGATCTCGCTGCGCGCGCCGCGGCCCACGCGTGGGCCGCGGCGTTGACGCTCGCGCAGCGCGGCTGCGGACCGGAGCCGCTCGCCCTGCTCCACCGGAACGGCCTGGCTCTTCTGGTCAGCGAGACAATGGCGAGTTCCCGTCCGCTCGCCGATGCGGATCCCGCGGTCGCACGCGGCGCGCTGGTCGGCTTGCTCAGCCGGCTGCTCGTCTTCGGCTTCGAGCCGGACGCGCTCGGCGCGGAGGACATCGAAGTCGTGCCGGGGCGCCGGGGCGGGTGGCGCGCCGTGGCGCTCGATCCGCGCGGATTCCGCGCCGGTCGCTCGGCGCAGGGCTCCCCGGCCCACGCCCGCGCGTGGGCTACTGCCCTCCTCGCGGTGCTGGATTCGACGGCGGCCGTGACGTGATCCGGTGAAGGGAAAGCGTGCGATCGCTCCGTCGCGCTGTGAGAATCGCCGCGCGCGAGACCCGCGCGGCTGGACTCAGACCAGGCCTCCGCGATGCCCGAGACGAACGCGTGTCACCACGTACGTCAGCTCGACGATCTCGACGTGTGTGCCCGAGGCATCGCCGTCCCGAGCGCAGGCAAGGACACGCTCGGCGGCTTCGGCGAGCGGCGGCAGGCCCATCGCGAGCGCTTTGGCGGCGAGTTCGCTGGCGCGCTTCGCGACCTCTTCGTGCTGCCCGACCTGCTCGGCTTCCTGGATCCAGTCGATCCGCTCGCCGAGCTCGACGACGAACGCGTCGAGTTGCTCGAGCGCCTGCTCCTCGACGAGGAGAGAGTAGATCGGACCCTTGCTGGGAAGTTCCACGCCGGCTCTATCGGACGGTGCCCGGCGTGGCTGGAGTCGTGCGCACGGCGCTTCGTCCCGTATGATCCTGGCCATGTCGAGCCCGCGGAAGCCGAGCTACTACTCGCTGCTCTTCACCTTCGTCGCGCCGTATTTCGTCTACGTGTTCGCGTTGATGCTCCCGGAGGAGCAGGTGCCGAAGGCGTGCTCCTACGGGATCGCCACGGGCGCCAGCGCCGCCGCGATTGCGTGGGCGTGG
>CAYOHN010000342.1:0-4193 GCA_964403735.1 uncultured Spirochaetales bacterium
CCGCTGGACGTTCTACATCGATGCCGACGGCCGGATCGTCGAGATCGACAAGAGCGTCTCGACGACCACCGCAGGGCAGGACATCGCGCGCAAGCTCGGCGAGCTGGGATTCCCGCCGCGTCCCTGAAGGCCGTCCGGCGCGTGCTTAGCGCGACCCGTCGGGCCGACGCTCGCCGGCAAATGAGAAGCACTCTTCCGCGTCGATGGAACGAGCCTTCCATTCCCTACTCTCGGGCCGTCGAATCGGACCGGTCTCCGGGCGCGTAACCCTCCGTTTCCAGATAAGTTTTCGTTCTCACCCAGTGCGGCTCTAAATGGCGTGATTCTTGCTTCCTTTTTGCATCGTTAGATGCCTCCGAGAAAGGGAGACCGATGAACACGCTCATCCGTGCCGCTCGCCCTGGCGGGCTGCTCGCCGCCGCAATGCTGGCGGTCGCCCTGCTCGCCGGAGCCCCCGCCGCTGCGGTCACCATCGACTTCTTCTGCATCACCGGAAACAACGCGGGCAACTGCGCGATCGGCGAGGCCCAGCTCAGCGTCGATCTGACGGATGAAGGTGGAGATCAGGTCCGGTTCACCTTCTCCAACACCGGCTCCTCCGGCATCACGATCTCCGAGGTCTACTTCGATGACGGCACGCTGCTCGACATCGCGTCGGTCTTCAACGGACAGGACGTGAACTTCGCCCAGGACGCCACCCCGCCGAACCTGCCGGGCGGCAACTTGATTACGCCGCCGTTCGTAGTAACGGCAGGCTTCCTCGCCGAGGCGACGCCGCCGCCGGCGTTCAGTGGCGTCAACCCGGGCGAGTACGTCGCAATCGTGTTCGACCTCCAAGAGTTCGGCACGTTCGCAGACGTCGTCGACGAGCTGACCGACGGCAGGCTGCGCATCGGCATCCACGCGATCTCGATCGGCGATTTCGAGGGCAGCGAGAGCTTCGTCAACGTCCCGGTTCCCGAACCGACGACGGCGCTGCTGCTGCTCGGCGGGCTCGCGGGCCTGGCGACGCGTCGCCACGGCGGCGTCTCCCGCTAGCGAAGCGTCTCCGGGTCCTCGCCGGGTCCTCGCGCGAGCGCCTCCTCGAAGCGCTCGCGCACGTCCGCGATCCGGCCGTCCAGATCCGCGAGCGTCCAGTCGGCGGTCGCCACCGGTGCCAGCACGCTGACGTGGACCGTCGCCGCCGTCATCACCCAGGCGTGTCGCGGCAGCACGCGCCAGGCGTCTTGCAGCACGATCGGGACGATCGGCACGCGCGCCGCCATCGCCAGCCGGAAGGCGCCCTTCTTGAACGGCCCGATCCGGGCGCCCGCGCTGCGCGTCCCTTCCGGCGCAATCGCCACGGCGATCCCCGAGCGCAGCACCGCCACCGCGTCCGCGAGCGCCGCCACCGCCTGCTCGCGATCGCCGCGGTCGAGGAACACGGTGCCGGCGAACGCGAACGCCGGACCGAGGATCGGATGCCGGCGCACCTCGCCCTTCGCGACGCCGGTGAAGCCGCCGCGCAGCAGCGCGCAGACCAGGATCGGATCGACGCCGCTCTGGTGATTGAGCACGAAGACGGCCGGCCGGATCCGCAGCCGCTCCGCGCCGGTGACGGCGAGGCGGATGCCCGCCGCGCGCGTCCCGAGATCGCCCCAGACCTCGATCGCGCGGTCGATGGCGCTGCGCCGGTCGCCGGAGCGGAGCAGCCGCAGCGCGCCGGCCGCGAGGCCGGGCGCGATCGCCGCGAGCGCCAGCACCGTACGCGCGACGTCCGCAGCCGCGGGGCGGCGGCGGTGCGGAGAGGCCCCCGGAGACGCGGGCTCGGCTTCGGCGCTGTTCATCCCGGGGAAGCTACACTCTCCCTTTCGTTCCGCGCTCGCTCCGGGTCGTTCCTCGCGACCCCAGTCGAGCCCCGTGATGGAGGTCACCCCATGAGTCTCGCCACGCCGTCCCCGACGAACCCGATCGACGTCGACGCCGTCCCGGATCTCGTCACGCGACTGCGCGCCGGCTTCGACACCGGCCGCACCCGTCCCGCCGACTGGCGTCTCGAGCAGCTCGGCCGGCTGCACGCGATGCTGGCGGAGAACAGCGAAGCGCTGGAGCGCGCGCTCGCCGCGGACCTGCGCAAGCCGGACCCGGAAGGATACGCGTCCGACATCGGCTTCGCGATCGGCGAGATCGACCTGGCGCGCAAGGAGCTGCGGCGCTGGATGAAGCCGCGCCGGATCGCGACGCCGATCAGAGTGCAGCCGGCGAGTTCGCGCCTGGTGCCGGAGCCGCTCGGCGTCGTGCTGATCATCGCGCCGTGGAACTACCCCGTGCAGCTCGCGATGGCGCCGCTGGCCGCGGCAATCGCGGCGGGCAACGCCGCCGTCGTGAAACCCTCCGAGGTGACGCCGCACGTGTCGGCCGCGCTCGCCGAGCTGCTGCCGCGCTACCTGGACGCGGAATGCTTCGCCCTCGTCGAGGGCGGCGTCCCGGAAACCCAGGCGCTGCTCGCCGAACGCTGGGATCACATCTTCTACACCGGAAACGGTCGCGTCGGCCGGATCGTGATGGCGGCGGCGGCGAAGCACCTGACGCCGGTCACGCTCGAGCTCGGCGGCAAGAGCCCGTGCCTCGTCGACGCGGAGTGCAACCTCGACGTCACCGCGCGCCGCATCGTCTGGGGCAAGTTCGTGAACTGCGGCCAGACCTGCGTGGCGCCGGACTACATCCTGGTTCATGCCTCGCGAGAGAACGAGCTGATCGAGCGCCTGGTCCATCACCTGCGCGCGTTCTACGGGGACGACCCGCAGCGCAGCCCGGACCTCGCGCGGATCATCAACGAGCAGCACGTCGACCGGCTCGCGAAGCTGCTCGAGAGCGGCACCGCGGTGGTGGGCGGCCAGGTGGACCGGGCGGATCGCTACATCGCCCCCACCATTCTGCGCGACGTCTCGCCGGACTCCCCGGTGATGCAGGACGAGATCTTCGGGCCGATCCTGCCGGTGCTGCCGGTCGCGAACGTGGACGAAGCGATCGCGTTCGTGAACGCGCGCCCGAAGCCGCTCGCGCTCTACGTCTTCACGACGCGGCCGGACGTGAAGGACGCCGTCGTCGAGCGCACCAGCGCCGGAGGGGTCTGCATCAACGCGACGCTGTGGCACCTCAGCAACCCGAACCTGCCGTTCGGCGGCGTCGGCGAAAGCGGCATGGGCGCGTACCACGGCCGCAGCGGCTTCGACGGGTTCAGCCATCTGAAGCCGGTGCTCGAGAAGAGCACCCGGATGGACCCGTCCGTCGCCTACCCGCCCTACACGAAGCTGAAGAAGACGCTGATCAAGCGCTTCGTATGACCGGTGCGCCTCCGCACGCGCCGCTCGGCCCGGTGCTGCGGCGCTATCTGCTGTTCCAGGTACCGGGCTGGATCTTGGTCGCCGCCGCGCTCACCCTGGCCACGCGCTGGTGGGAGCTGTCCACCGAGTGGGCGCTGCTCGGCGTCGCCGCGTGGCTCGCCAAGGACGCCGTGCTGTTCCCGATCGTCCGCCGCGCCTACGAGCCCGACGGCACCGCCCCGCACGGCCCGATCGGCGCCCACGGCATCGCCGACACCGCGATCGATCCGGAAGGCTGGGTCCAGGTGGGCCCGGAGCGCTGGCGCGCGCATTGCGCGCCCGGCACCCCGAACCCGATCCCGATCCCGGCCGGCAGCGCCGTCCGGGTCGTCGGTCTGCGCGGGCACGAGCTGGTGGTCGCGCCGGCTACAGGGGAGTGACCTGGAGGCGGCCTGCCGTGCGATCCGGCCGACCTCCTCGATGTACATCCCGGTGATCGCCAGATCGGCGTGCTGCGCCTGCTGGTGTTCGCGGTGGGCGTCGAGCTGCTCGGCTACGCCTGTCTCCGCCGCCGCGCGAGTTCCGACAGCGCCGCAAGCGCGACGAGGCTCTGCAGCAGCGCAGCGGGTTCCGGAACGACGAGGCGATCCTGAGGCGCCTCGTCGAGGCCATCGAGCGCGCCGTCGCCGTCGGTGTCGGTGTTCGTCGGGTCGGTGCCGGCCAGGAACTCGCCGAGCAAATCGAGCTGATCGTTGTCATCGTCGGAGTCCGCGGCGACGGCGATCGTGTCGAAATACCAGCGCTTGAAGCCGTCGAAGATCCCGTCGCCGTTGCTGTCGCCGGTCGGCGCGGCCGGGAGATCCTGCGACACCGAGAGCATCGGCACGA
>CAYOHN010000343.1:0-4183 GCA_964403735.1 uncultured Spirochaetales bacterium
CGGCTTCGTCGGCCTCGCCCGGCTTCTCCCGGTAGCAGTGGTGGGCCTCGTCGTTCAGCGCCATCACGTTCTTCATGCCCATCAGGTCGGGCACGACGCGCTGGAGCATCTGCCCCTCGGTCTCGACGGTATGGAGTTCGGGCCCGTGGCCCTGGAGGAGGCGGCGGCCGCCCTTCGAGAGCGTGAGCGTCTCGCGCAGTTTGAAGGCGTGGTAGTTGGTGATGACGATCTTGGCGCGGTCGAGGTCGGCGAGCATGTCGCTCGGGACGAGCTCGCGGCTCTGGTAGTAGCTGTCGGGGTCGTTCGGCTGCAGCACGCGCAGGCGATCGCGGATCGTGAGGCCCGGAGTGACGATCAGGAAGCCGCGGGTGAACCGCTTGCTGCCCGGGCGCCGCACGGCGTTGATCGTCTGCCACGCAATCAGCATGGCCATGACCGTGGTCTTGCCGGCACCGGTGGCGAGCTTCAGGGCCAGGCGCGCGAGACCGGGGTTCGCCTGCTCGTTGGCCGCGTCGAGATGGTCGAGGAAGCGCCGGCCTTCCTTGCCGAGCTTCGGGGCGACTTCCGTCAGCCAGATGGCCGTCTCCACGGCTTCGATCTGGCAGAAGAACGGGCGGATCGCGTTGAAGCGGTGATGGCGCCAGTGCTGGAGAAGCCGGGCCGTCTCGGGCGTCACCTTCCATTCGGTCGGATTCGGGAGCGCGCGCCAGAGGTCCACCCGGCGACGCAGGTCGTTGATGACGGGGGTCGGGTCGTACTGCTGGGCTTCCGTCTCGAGGCGCTCCGCCTCGCGATCGAAGACCATGTCGCGCTGCACCGCGGCCTGCTTCCGCTTCCTGGGCTTCGGGATCGGTGTGATGAGCGAGACAGTGCGGCGCTGTTCGAGGACCTGATTCGTCGGCTGGCCGGATTCGTCGAGCTCCCAGTGGCGCGCTGGGTACTCGTAGGGTGAGTTGAGGATCGGCTGCTCGAAGAAGCGGTCGTCCAAGTCTGCCTCTCAGATCCTGGCCCTCGGCCCGTGCGAACGCGTCACGGGCGTGCACGAGGGGGGTTCGATCGAGTATTTGATGAAGGAAAGACCGACCGAGCCATCGGCGTACCCAATGGTCATCGTTTTCGCCCGCCACATCTGCAGCGTCCGGCACTCCCCGTGAAGTGGAACCCAGCGATTTCACCCTATCACAGAAGCCGTGCCCGCTACCTGAAACCTTCGAACTGGCAATGAGTTGCGGCGACTACTGCGACCCACGGTGCGATCACGTCAACCCCACCCCCTCACCGCCTGCACCTCCCCCCGCTCGATCTCCCGCCCTTCCTCATCCACCAACCGCATCCTCCACCCCGGCGGTTCTTCCTTCACGACCCACGCCCGCTGCGCGCGCGCCCACGGCTCGGCCCAGCCGGGCGCAGTGCCGACGACCACCTCGAGCGGCGCTCGCTGCGCGTGCGCGCGCTCCATCAGGGTGTAGAGCGTCGGCTCGTCGCGGTGCACCCACGGCGCGGGGATCCACTCGTCGAGGAAGCCCCAGCGCAGGCGCACGGCGCCGTGGAGCCTTCCGTACTGGTAGTAGGCGAAGAGCGCCTTCGCGTCGGACTCGAGCCGGCGGCGGAGCTTCGTCCGCTCTCCTTTGTCGAGGTACGTGCGCTCGAGGTACGCGCGCAGGCGTGCCTCGTCGCCGAGCGGGCGGGCGATGCCGCAGGAGCCCTGGATGAGCATCGGCGTGGTGATGCGGAGCGTTCGGCCGCGTTGGTTCAGCGTGCGCGTCTTCTGGGGCGGGCCGAGCTCGGCCAGGCGTCGGGCGCCGGGATCGAACTCGAGACGGCGCAGCAACACGCGCACGTCGAGCGCGGCCACGATCTCGTAGGGCGCGAGGCGTTCGGGCGCTTCGCCCAACTCATCGCCCATGAGGGTCGAGAGTGTGCGGCGGCCGACGTCGAGCAACACGAGCGCCTCGGGACGCTTGGCCGGGAACCCGTGCAGCAGCACGCGCCGCATGCCGGCGAGCGCTTCGGCATGCGCCTCGCGCCGGCGCGCGGAGTGTCGGCGATGGGCTTCCTGCACCGCTGGGTCGGGTGCCTGCTCGGCCTGGCGACGCACGCTCGCCACGCGCGCGCGAAGCGCCTCGCGCGCCGATCGCACGGCGTCGTGGGTGCGATCGAGCTGCCAGCGCCCATCGTCGCGGTCTCGAATAGGCGAGCCGCGGCGCCAGTAGCGGGCGGAGTCGGCCGAGAGTCGGGTGCCACCCTGCACCCGGCCGACGATGGCCAGCACCTCGGCCGGCAGCATGGCGGCGTGCGCCCCACCGTGGGCATCGAGCACGCAGATCGCGATGCGTTGCGCCGACCAGTCGGAGGGGATGTGCCACTGCCAGGCCTCGCGGAGAGCGTCGGCGGTGAGCGGCGCGTTGGGCTCGGGAAGCGGCCCGGGCGCGGGGCGGACGACGCGCAGCCCGGTCGCCTTCGCCGGGCGCAGCCCCAGACGAAACGCCCAGAGGTCGGTCTCGGCGTCGTGGGGATCGAGCGCGTAGAGGTCGCCGTCCCGGTAGATCGGCGGGCGACCGGGCTTGCAGCGCCGCAGCGAGCGAAGCGCCTGGTCGGCGGGCGCGATCCCCGCCGCTTCGAAGCGACGCGCGGCTTCGACCAGCGTGAGCGGAGCGCCGTGCGCGAGCAGCACGGCGATCAGCAGCGAATAGGTGTTGGCGTCCGGGCTTCGCCGGGCCTGCTCGAGACGCGGCGGCGAGATCCCGAGAGCTTCGCAGTAGGCGTTGGGGGTGGTCATGGGCCCGATAGCATCGCATTTCTGAGCGGTCTCGCGCCTGCCGCGTGACGCGTGCCCGGCCCCGAACTGCACGCGCTTGCGCAACGGGCTGCACGTCTCGAGCTCAGACGCCGGCCCAGACGCAGGCGCCTCGACCTCGTGTGGTAGCCTCGGGCGTCGGGTGGTCCCGAACGCAAGCGGTCCCGAACGGAAAGTCCTGCCGTGTCGTTCTATGCCGAATCCGGCGCACACGAGACGCTCCGCGGCGTCGTCGAGCGCGTCACCTTCCACAGTTCTGAATCCGGTTGGTCGGTGCTCCAGGTCTCGCCCTCCGGCGCGCCCCATACGCGCGTCAGCGTCGTCGTGCACCAGGCGAAGGTCTTCGCCGGGGCGAGCATGGAATTCCGCGGGAGCTGGCGGCAGCACCCGCGCTACGGCGAGCAGTTCGAGTGCCGGCTCGCGATCGAGCGCAAACCCGCGTCGGCCGCGGCGCTCGAGCGCTACCTGGGCTCGGGGCTGATCCGGGGCGTGGGGCCGCGGACCGCGCGCAAGATCGTCGCCCACTTCGGCGACCAGACGCTCCCCGTCTTCGACGGCGAGATCGAACGCCTGGCCGAGGTGCGCGGCATCGCGAAGCGCAAGCTTGCAACGATCTCGGAGGCCTGGCGCGAACACCGGGCCATCCGCGACGTGATGCTCTTCCTCCAGGAACACGGCATCAGCACGCTCTTCGCGGTGCGCATCTACAAGATCTACGGCGACGCGGCAATCGAGGTCGTGCGCGCGGACCCCTACCGCCTCGCGCGCGACGTCTACGGCATCGGCTTCTTCAGCGCCGACCGGATCGCGGCCTCGCTCGGTTTCGATCCGCGCGGCGTTCCGCGTATCGAGGCGGCCATCCGCCATGTGCTTTCGGGCGCGCGGGAAGAGGGCCACTGCTTTCTCACAGCCGAGCAGGTCGAGTCGCGCTGCCTTTCGCTTCTCGACCTCGGGCGCGAGGGTGCGGTACCGGACACCGAGGTCGGCGCCGACGCGGCGCGCGTGCGCGACGCGCTGGCCACGCTCGCCGCGCAGGGGGCCGTGCGCGTGCGCAGCCTGCCGCGCAGCGCGCTCGCCGCGCTCGCGCGAGAGGCGGTGAAAGAAGCGCTGAAAGAAGCGGTGAAAAAAACGGTGAAAAAAACGGCGAAAGACGTGGTGAAAGAAGCGGCGCAAGAGGCGACGCGAGTGGCGGCCGTGGAGCAGCAGACAGACGAGCACGTCCGCTGCTACTACGCGCGCAGTCTGTACCGCGACGAAGAGATCGTGGCCCGGCAGGTGGCGGATCGGATCGCTGCGGCTCCGACCGCCGTCGGGGAGCCGAACCGCGACGCGGGCAGCGACGGGCTTGATCGCCCGCGCGCGGAGCGCTGGCTCGACGCGACCGAC
>CAYOHN010000344.1:0-4161 GCA_964403735.1 uncultured Spirochaetales bacterium
CGAGCGACTCGAGATTCTTCTCCGGGGAGAGCCGTCCGGCGTAGAGCAGCAGCGGCGCGTCCGGGCGTCCGTCGCTCAGACGGTCGCGCATCGCCAGCGAGCGCCGTTCCGGATGGAACAGTTCCGTGTCGACGCCACCGCGCCACAGACCGACGTTCCAGATCCCGTGCGCGAGCAGCTCGTTGCGCGTGTAGCGGGACGGCGTGAGGTTCAGCGTGGCGGCGTTGTGGACGGTCCGGATCAGCGGCCAGGCGGCGGGCTGGGCCCAGCCGAGGCCGTGCAGCGGCATGTAGCCGGGCAAGTCCGTGTGGTAGGACGCGACGATCGGCAAGCGCAACGCCTTGGCCGCCGCGATGCCCCAGATGCCGAGGCACGCGGGACCCACTGCGTGCACGACGTCGGGCCGGAAGCGAGCGAGTTCCCACGCGATCCGAGGATCCGGAAGCGTCGCGCGCAGCTCGGGGTACGGAGGAAACGGGAGGCCGGGTACACGCACGACCCGCGCACCGGCGTGCTCCGGAACCGCTGTTTCCGGCGCGAACACGAGGACCTCGTGTCCGGCGCTCGTCATGCATTCGATCGTGTTGCGCAGGCGATTGGTGATGCCGTCGATCTTCGGCAGGAACACTTCGGAGAAGATCGCGATCCGCATCGGAGTTCCCCCTTTGCTGCGCGAGAGCATCGCGTGCTCCGCGTGGCGGTGTCTGCAGACTACGGGGGGTATCGGTCCGAATCGTTTCGAGATCGGGTCGATCCTACGAGGATTGCTCGACGAGAACGTCTCGATCGTGTCGCATTGCGGTGACGAACAGACGGTTCGGGATCAGCGGGAGAAGCGATTTCCCTTGCGCCAACCGAGCCGTTGGACTCGCGAATACACATCCGGTGCCACTGCGAAGAGCAGCTCGAGCGCGCGGAACGACAAGGGTTCTCCCCAGGTGCCGACCCACCCGTCCCCTTCGATCCAGCGGGCGATCGCGCGCGCCACGCGCTGCGCATCCGGGGCGCGCTCGCAGCGGCGGCGCCGCAGCGCGATCCCGCGCTCGTTCAGCCGCAAAGCGGGTGCCCACGAGAGCGGGCCTTGGATCGCTCCCGGCCGGTACAGCCGCAAGCGGAGCAGGGGATCTCGCGCGTAGGCGATCGGCGCGGTGCCGGTGAAGAAGTAATGCAGCGCGATCTTCGACGCGTGATATACCGGTCCGAAGCTCGAAGGCATAGCATCGGCAATCGAGCCGATCGCGACGACATCGAGCCGGCGCTCACGTCGCTTCTCGGCCGCCGCCAGCGCAAACAAGGACGGAAAGACGGCGTTGATGCGGTAGATGTCGCTCGTCTGCTCCGGGAGCGGCAGGCCTCCGTCACCGACGGCGGTCTCGATCTGGGCCGCGTTGAGGATTGCGACATCCGGATCCTCGGCCAACAGCTTCTGCGCGTCCGCGGAATCGTGCTGCGCGTTCGCCACGATCCGTGTGCAGGTGGCGCCTCCTTCGGCCGAGGCGCGCCGCGAGACGCCGATCACCTCCCAGCCGAGGCCCTGGTAGTGCCGCCCGAGGGCTGCCCCGAGGGTTCCCGAGATTCCGGTGATGAGGACGCGCTTCATGGCAGCTCTCCCGTGAGTCGGGTCGCGACACGCAACGCGTTCGCCGCGATCGTCAGGGCCGGTCCGACGCCGAGCGACGTCGGCAGCACGCTGCCGTCCGCGACGAACAGGTTCTCGATGCCATGGACGCGCCCGTCCGGGGCGACGACGGAGTTCGCGGGGTCGTTCCCCATCCGGCAAGTACCCACCTGATGAGCGGCGTGGGCATGGGCATCGGCCGCGACGTGCCCCGGGACCGCGAGGGCGCCCGCGCGGCGGAGCCAGCGCCGCATCTCGCCGAGCAGCCAACGCGCACGGACCTCGTCGTATCGATCGAAGCGGCGATCGAGGCGGATCGTTCCATCGCTCCCGAGCGTCACGCGGTTGTCGGGCCGAGGCAGGTCCTCGATCGTGCCCGCGAAGACCAGGGCGTGGTCCTGGACCACGCGCGCGAGCGGGAACGGGATCGGCACCGGCGCGTGTTCCCGCAGCGACAACGGACCGGGAATCGGCACGCTCTGCACGAGCCCGAGCTTGTGCGGAAACTCGCCGCGGCCCAGGTACAGATCCGAAAGCGCGAGCTGCTTGACGAAGCGGCGCGCGCCATCGCTGCGCCGGGCGAAGAGCGCGACGGCCAGCGCGCCGAGATGCTGCATGTGGTTGCGTCCGACCTGATCGCTGGCCCCGGTGAGGCCCGAGCGCAGCAGCAACACCGGCGAGCCGATGGCCCCGGCCGCGACGACGAACGCCGCCGCGCGGATCTCGTCGATGGCTTCCGTCCGCCGGTTGCGCACCCGCAACCGATGTACGCGTCCCCGTTCGTGGACCAGCGCGAGCGCCTCGCACTCCGACCAGATCGTCGCCATTCCTCGCGCGGTGGCGGGATCGATCGCGGCCGATGCGCTCGACGCGCGTGCACCGTTCGGACACACGTAGCCTGGACAGGCCGGGCACTGCAGACAGCGATCCACGTCGATCGCGAGCGGCATCGCGAACGGAGCCAGCCCCTGCGCGCGCAGCCGGCCGACGAGCCGCTCGTTCGCCGGCGCGAGCGGCGGGAGCGACGCCTTGTAGGGATAGCGGCGAGCTTCCAGATAGGGCGTCGGTTGCGTCGCATCGCCGGCTACCCGAAACAGGTCTTCGGCTCGGTCGTAGAACGGTGCCAACTCGTCGTACGAGATCGGCCAGTCCCACAGCGAACGCGGCAGCCGCGCGCCATAAAAGCGGCCCGGTGAGAAGTCCGCTCGGCCCGGGCGCAGCAGCGCGGCCCCGAACAACGCGGTGCTGCCCCCGACGAGGCTGCCCGTGACGAGTCGGCTCGGCACGCCGTTCAGCACGAGCGGACGATCGTCGCCGCCGGTGCGCTCCAGCAGCATGCGGCGCTCGTCGCGTCCGTCCTCGATGGCGAGCCGGCGCGGCCCGCGTTCGACGACGAGCACCCGGCGCCCCGCCTCGGCGAGCGCGTGCGTCGTGGCGCCGCCGCCGGCGCCGCTCCCGATCACGACGACGTCGTAGTCCACGCCCTCTCTTTCGCCCCCCGCGCTGCTCAGCGAAACACGGCCCGGCGACGGTGCCGTGACGTTCTCGCGAGAAAGCCGAGGCGAATCGCTCGATCCGCCCCGGGCGCGTCCTGCGGTAACCTCCCCGGGTCCCGTAGCCTCATCCAGGAGACCTCATGGCCATCGACTTCCGCTTTCCCGAAGAGATCGAACTCGTACGCACCAAGGTCCGCGAGTTCTGTGAGCAGGTGGTGCGGCCGGCGGAGAAGGAGATCACCGAGCACGAGGGCGAGCGGAAGGTGCTGGTGGAACAAGTCATCCGGATGCGCCGCGCCGCGCAGGAATGGGGCCTGTGGCTGCCGCACATGCCCGAGGAGTGGGGCGGCATGGGGCTCGGCCACGTCGCGATGGCGGCGGTCTCGGCCGAGGCGGCGAAGACGCGCTTCGGTCCGTTCGCGCTGAACGCCCAGGCGCCCGACGAGGGCAACATGCACACCCTCCTGCACTGGGCGACGCCGGAACAGAAGGAGAAATACCTGCGGCCGCTGTGCGAGGGGCGCGCGCGCTCGTGCTTCGCGATGACCGAGCCCGAGGTGGCGGGCTCGGATCCGACGCTGATCCAGACGCGCGCGGTGGAGCGCGACGATCACTGGCAGATCGACGGGCACAAGTGGTTCATCTCCGGAGCCCACGGCGCGCAGTTCGCCATCCTGATCGCGCGCACAGAGGACGAGCCCGACGTCCCGCAGGCCTGCAACAGCGCGTTCCTCGTCGACCTGCCGAGCGATGGCTGGGAGATCGTGCGCGACATCCACACGATGAGCGGAAGTCACAACCACTGCGAGATCCGCATCGCGAACCTGCGCGTGCCGAAGGAGAACCTGCTCGGCGGTCGCGCACAGGGGCACCGTCTCGGGCAGGCGCGGCTCGGCCCGGCGCGGCTCGCGCACTGCATGCGCTGGCTGGGGCAGGCGCAGGTGGCACTCGAAATGATGATCCAGCGGGCGATGGGCCGCTTCGCACACGGTTCGCTGCTGGCCGAGAAGCAGGGCATCCAGTGGATGATCGCCGACAGCACGATGG
>CAYOHN010000345.1:0-663 GCA_964403735.1 uncultured Spirochaetales bacterium
GCCGGACCGGCGCGGCCGCGTCGCCGTGCAGCTCGGCAGCGCGCGGGTGCTGGTACCGCGCGAGCGCGTCGGCATCCCGCCAGCCGACGCGCGGCGCGCCGACGCGCGGCGCGCCACCGCGCACCGGATCGCCGTCGACGCCGCCGGCCAGCGACCGGAGGACGCCCCGGCGCGCGGCGGCAGCGACCGCTGCGATCTGCGCGGGCTGCGCGTCGACGAGGCGCTGACGGAGCTCGCGCGCGCGCTCGATCGCGCGGCGCTGTCGAGCCGAGCGCAGCTCGGCATCGTGCACGGGATCGGCACCGGCGCCCTGCGCGACGCCGTTCGGCGTCACCTGGCGGACTCGCCGTACGTCGCTCGCTTCGCCGCAGCCGCCCCCGAGGCCGGCGGCGAGGGCGTCACCGAGGTCGTGCTGCGCTGACGCGGCGCCGCGGCTTCAGCCCGGATGATCCATATGGTCTAGCCGCGCAGGTCGGCGAGCAAGTCCGCCGCGGCGCGCTGGCCCGACGCCGCCGCGCCCTCGAGACTCGGCGCCGCGAGCCAGTCGCCGGCGAAGTACAGCCGGCGGCCGGCGGTTCGGCGATCCGCCTGCACCGCGCGCAGCCGGGCGAGCCGGCGGAACGCGCCGACCTCGAAGCGCGGCCAGGCATCCGGGAAACGCGT
>CAYOHN010000345.1:673-2319 GCA_964403735.1 uncultured Spirochaetales bacterium
GCGAGCACCGACAGGGTGTTGCCGTAGACCACCCGGGCCGCGGGCTGGCCCCGACGGACCTGGCCGTCGTCGATGACGTCGTCGTGCAGCAGCGTGGCGTTGTGCACCAGCTCCGCGGCCACCGCGTCATCGGGCGCACCCAGGTGCGCCGCGCTCCACGGCTCGCGCGACAGCGCCGTCACGCGGCCCCGGCCGACGTCGGCCGGCCCGCGCTCCGCGGCCGGTTCGAGCGCCAGCAGCGACAACTTCGAACCGACGGCCCGGGGGATCCGGATCCGCGTCGGGACCGACACCGGAAGCGGACGCGCATCGCCGCTCCACGAGATCGCCGGATCGGCCCGGACGGAGCCGAGCGCGTCGCGCTCCGCCGTGGTGAGCAGCGACGGCGCGAGGCGCAGCGTCTCCGCGGCCGGCATCGCGAGCAGCACGGCGTCGGCGTCGAGCGTCTCGGCGCCGGTGGGTGCATCGATCGAGACCCGCAGGCCCCCCGCCCGCGTTTCGATCGACGACACGGTGCAGTGAAGGCGCACGCCGAGCCGTGCGGCGAGCAGCTCCGCCAGCAACCCCGGCGCGTCCCGCAGCGCGCCGGCCGCGCCCCCGCGCTCCGCGCGCCAGCGCAGCAGGAACGCCGCGCGACTCGCCTCGCGTTCGTCCACCGGCGCGCGCTCGGCGAGCCACGGCTCGAGCCAGCCTGCGACGACCCGGCGGCCGAAGTACAGCTCGCCGAAGTCCCGCACGCAGCGATCATCGAGCGGCGCGGCGCGCTCCGCGTGCGCCACCTCGAGATGCGGCGCATAGCGACGCGCGAGGCGCGGAAGCCGCAGCAGCCGCAGCGCGTCGAGCCAGTGCATGCCCGGTGTCCGCGCGATCTCCCGCGCTTCACCATCGGAGACGGGCGCGAAGCCGGTGCTCGAGGCGATCAGCTGCGCGCTCGTCCACGGCCGCAGCGGCAGCAGCTCGCCGGCCAGGCCGGCCTCGCGCACCAGCGCGAGCAGGGCCGCATCGGCAGTCGTCACACGCGCGGCCGTGGGATCGATGGCGCCACTCGGGGGCGTCGCCATCGCCGCCCGACCGCCGGCGTGCGCGCCGCGCTCGAGCAGCCGCACGCGATGCCCTGCCGCCACCAGCCGCTGCGCTGCGGCGAGACCGGCGAACCCCGCGCCGACCACGACGATTTCGGCCGCTGTGGGCAACGCCGTCCCTCAGCCTCGCGCGAGCCGCGCCGACAGGCGATCCACCACGTCGTGCAGGGTCTCGAACGGCTCGTAGGGAGCGCCGCGCGAGGCCAGCTCCTCCGCCAGCGACTTCTTCGCAAACACGATGTCCGCCGCCTCCGCCGCGCACAGGTCCGAGACGCGGCCGTCGCCGATGTGCACCACCGGCACACCCGGGTGTCGGCTGCGGAAGTGCTCGATCCGCGAGCGCTTGCACACGCCGGTGCCGCAGCCGCACTCCGGATTCGGATGGCCCGGGGCAATCCGCCAGACGCCGTGCTCGTAGCGCAGGTGATTGGCGTCATACGCAAAGCGGATCCCGCTCAGCTCCTGCAAGCGGTCGAGGTTGCGATCGAAACCGTCCGAGAGCACGCGGAACGGGATCGCGCGCTGCTCGCACCAGTCGATCAGCGGGCCCGCGCCGGGGTCCAG
>CAYOHN010000345.1:2419-4047 GCA_964403735.1 uncultured Spirochaetales bacterium
GAGATCCGGCCTCCGTCGACGATCGGCTCGGGCGAACCGAGCAGCGGTTCCGGCGCCGCGTCGGCCAGCGGCCGCGGCACCACGGCCAACACCGCAGCGCGATCGACGGAGCACGCCCTGGGCGTCTCGCCGGGATTGAACAGCGCGAGCAGCCGATCGCCGAAGGCGCGCGCCACGACGGCCTGGGCGATCTCGTCGTCGCCGAGGTCGAGGACGCGGGCGGCGCCCGCCTGCTGCGCCTCGTCGACCTCCCGCGCCAGCAGCGCGGTCTCCCGAACCAGCGCGCGCTCGTCCGGCGACAGCGCCGGGAGATCGTCCGATACGATCGCCATGCCACCCGTCACGGCGATCGAGATCGCCAGCGCGCGGACTTCGTCGCGGGTGAGCTGCGAGTCCTTCGAGCGCGCCAGCAGACAGTCGGGATCGTTCAGCCACAAGCGCCGGTGCATCCATGCGCGCGCCAGCGTGTTGCGCAGCGCGTTGCGACCGGACGCTGCCGTCGGCTCGATGCCGGGAATCCGCGCGATCGGCAGCGTGTCCCAGTGCGGCGCGGTGTCGGGCCCGATGCGCATGCCGTCGACGACGCCGACCGCCGGCCCCAGCGGACAGCCGCAGCCGAGCAGGAACGCATGCTCGCCGGCGCCGGCCCGCACGGACGCGAGTCCGCGGCGCAGGCGTTCGGCGCGCGTGACGCGCGGATCGCGGGCTCCGGCACGCAGCGCCGCGGCGTACAGGAAATCGAGCTTCAGGTAGTGGAAGCCCATCTCGACCAGCGCGCGAAAGGTCCGCTCCAGGTGTGCGTGCACATCTGGATGGGTGGGATCTAGCACGTGGACCCAGCCGCCCGGCGTCCACATCCCGTGATGGAGCCCGCGCAGCGGCGCTTCCGGCGTCTCGGGATCGCGCAGCAGCCAGTCCGGGTGGTCCCCGAACACGCGGCTCTCCGGAACGACACAGAACGGCGCCGTCCACAGCCCCGCGGTGAAGCCGGCGTCGCGAACGGCGTGTGCGATCGCCGGCAGGCCGCTCGGGAACTTCTCGTTGGTCTCGAGCCAGTCGCCGATCTCGCTCTGATAGCCGTCATCGAGCTGGACGAGATCGATCGGTAGCTCGTCGCGTGCGGCGGCGAGCGTCTCGAGGTTGCGCAGGAACGCGGCCTCCGTGACGTCGTGAAAGAAGTGGTACCAGGAACACCAGCCCACCTGGAACGGCGCACAGCGACGTGCGCGCGCCGCGACGCTGTGCGCGTCGGCGAAGCGTTCGAGCAGGACACTTGCATCGCTGCCGAGCGCCACCTGCATCGCTTCGAGCTCGACGGACTCGCCCGGCGCGAGGGGTCGCTCGAGACGCTGCTCGAGCTCGACGCGCAGCGCATCGCCGTCGCGGCGCGCGAAGACGGTGCCGAAGGCGCGGCCGCTCTCGAGCACGCCGGCCAGACAGTGCGGACCGCCGGCGGCGCCGGCCACCAGCGCGCCGTCGGACTCGTGCCAGCCGGCGCGATCCGCCGGCGGGACGCCGTGCGCATGGTGAAAGCCGCGCAGCCACGAACCCGACGGGAACGGGGGCGTGCCTGCGTCGTCGAGCGCCGTGCCCCCGGCGAACGACCAGGACTGGAAGCCCTGCCGCAG
>CAYOHN010000346.1:0-4045 GCA_964403735.1 uncultured Spirochaetales bacterium
CGCTCGTCGACGGCGACCTGCTGAAGCTGACGATCGATACGAGCACCGTCGTGGATGCGATCGTCGGCCTGGTGCCTTGAGCCACTCGCACGCCGCGCGCGGCACGGGTCTCGCGCTGCAGGTGCTTCAGCACCAGCGCGAACTCGTCGCCGCGGAGTCGGACGATGTGGACAAGGCGCTCTCGATCCGCTGCTCTTCGTCGTCCCCCGCATCCGCCTCGAAGCACTGCAAGAGGCTCATACGAGGTCTCCAGAGGCCGGATCCACCAACGGCGGATCGGTCTCGTCTGGCTTGCCGAACTCGTCGATGATCGAGCGCTGATAGAGCTCGTCGAGGACGCGCATCGTCTCGGGGCCCATCGGTCCGAAGCGCACGCCCATGCCGCGCCTGTGCGGGTCGAGGCCGAGCACGTGATTGGCGACGACTGCCGGGAGCTCGATGGCGCCGCCCTTCGGGAGCGCGATCCGAATCGCGATGTCCTCGCCGATCGGTGCCGGCTGCGGCGTCTGGACGAAGGCGCCGCTGCGGGACAGGGTGGTGACGTGAGCGTCGTGGACCGGCGCACTCCGGGCCCAGCTGCAACCGATCTCGGTGGCGACGCGCAGCGACGCGCGCCGGTCGGCGCCCCTCGGCACGTCGGGGTTCAGCCGCTTGCCGAGGTAGCGGCGCAGATTGGTCCAGATCTCCTCCTCGAGCGGGGAGAGTCCGTCGATACTCCGCTTCCGATCGAGGCGGGCGTACTGGAGGAACAAGGTGGCGATGTTGCGACGCATCAGGTGATAACCCGTGCCCGATTCGGCGTTTCGGCCGGCGGGCTTGAGGCGGCTCGCGGCCGGGGACTCGGGTGCGGCTGCCGTCGAGGTCGACGTCCGCAGGGATCCCTGCCGGTGCTCCGGCCTGTTACCGTGCGCCCGCAATGCCGGCCGCCGACGACGCCCTCCCGCGCCGCCCCGCCTCCCGTCCTCCCGCCGGGCTGAGCAGCGACGAAGCCCGCCGCCGGCTCGCCGCGGACGGGCCGAACGCGTTGCCGAAGGCGCCGCCGGTCCGGTTGTGGCGGCGCTTCTTCGCGCAGTTCCACAGCGCGCTGCTCTACCTGCTGCTGTTCGCGCTGGTGTTCGGCCTGGCGGTCTGGCTGTACGAGGGCGCTCACGGCTGGCCGGCCGAGGCCATCGCGATCGCCGCCGTGCTGCTGCTGAATGCGGGGCTCGGGGCGTTCCAGGAACACCGCTCGGAGCAGGCGCTCGCGCAGCTCGAGGCGCTCGCCGCGCCGCTCGTCTGGGCGCTGCGCGATGGCCGCTTCGCGCGGATCCCCAGTCGCGAGCTGGTGCGCGGGGATCTGCTACGCGTCGAAGCAGGCGAGCGGCTGCCTGCGGATGGTGTCTTCGTCGAGGCGCACGGCGTGCTCGTCGACGAGGCCGTGCTCACCGGCGAGTCGATGCCGGTGGACAAGACGATCGATGACGAGAGCTTCAGCGGCACGCTGATCGTGCGCGGCAAGGGCCTGCTGCGCGTCGAACGCACCGGGACGGCGAGCGCCATGGGGCAGCTGGCGTCGCTGCTCGGCGAGATCCGCGCCGAGCAGACGCCGCTCGAGCGTCGACTCGATGCGCTGGGACACCAGATCGCCGTCGTCGTCGGCGTGCTCGCGGTGGTGCTCGCGGTGGGACTGGTGGCGATCGAGGGACTCGGGAATCTGCAACAAGCGGTGCTGTTTGCCGCGGCGTTGGCGGTGGCCGCCGTCCCCGAAGGTCTGCCCGCCGTCGTCACGCTGACGCTGTCGCTCGGCGTGCAGCGGATGGCGCGCCGGAAGGCGGTGGTGCGCCGTTTGTCGGCGGTGGAAGCGCTCGGCTCGGTGACCGTCATCGCGACCGACAAGACCGGGACCCTGACGGAGAACCGGATGGTGGTGCGCGGGCTCGAGGCGCCGGATTCGGCGGACGCACTGCGCGCGATCGTCTTCGCCAATGATGCCGATGACGATTCGGACGCCGGCGATCCGCTCGACCAGGGTCTGCTCGACCATGCGCGCGCACAGGGCCTCGGGATCCGCGCGCTGCGCGAGGCGCATCCGCGCCGCTCGCTGCGGCCGTTCGACAGCGAGTGGAAGTTCATGCGCGTCTGCGTCGAGGAAGAGGGCAGTTCAAGGAGCTATCTGAAGGGCGCGCCGGAGGAGCTGCTGCGGCGCTGTTCGCTGAGCGACGACGAACGCGCGCAGTGGCTGGCGCGCGCCGAGGCGGGCGCCGAGGACGGCTTCCGCGTGCTGGCGCTGGCGGCCGGCCCCGGGGAGAGCGAGGAGGATCTCGATTTCCTCGGCCTGGTGCGGCTGTGGGATCCGCCGCGGCGTGAGGTGCCGGATGCCATTCGCCGCGCGCAACAGGCCGGCGTGCGCGTGCTACTGATCACCGGCGACCATCCCGGGACGGCGCGCGCGGTGGCGCGCGAGGTCGGCCTGGACGCGGAGCACGCGCTGGTCGGCAGCGAGGTCGACGAGTTGGCCGACGACGCGCTGCTGGACGCGCTGCGCCGCGTGCAGGTCTTCGCGCGCGTCACTCCGCAACACAAGCTGCGGCTCGTCGAGGTATTGCAGCGGGCCGGCGAGATCGTCGCGATGACCGGAGACGGCGTCAACGACGCGCCGGCGCTGAAGCGCGCCGACGTCGGGGTGGCGATGGGACAGCGCGGCAGCGACGTCGCCCGCGAGGTGGCGGACCTGGTGCTGCTCGACGACGACTTCGCGTCGATCGTCGGCGCCATCGAGGAAGGGCGCAGCATCTACGAGAGCATCCAGAACTTCGTGCGCTTCCTGTTCTCGACGAACGTCGCGCTGGTGAGTTTCGTCGTCGTCGGCGCGCTGTGGGCGTTTGCCACGGACATGCGCGACGCCGCCGGCAGCCTGCTGCTACCGCTGACGGCGATCCAGCTGCTCTGGATCAACTTCCTCGGCGATGGCCCGGCCGCACTGGCGCTGGCGCTCGATCGCCATCCCGACGTGATGAAGCGGCCGCCGAAGCCGCCCGGCGAGCCGCTGCTGGACCGCGCCTCGCGACACTTCGTGCTGTGGACGGGGCTGTTGAAGGCGGGCGCCGGCGCCGTCTTCCTGATCGCGCTCCCGCTGTGGGGCTACACGGTCGTCGCCGCGCGCACGGCGGTGTTCCTGCTCGAATCGGTCGCGCAGCTCGTCACCGCGTATCCGGCGCGGCGGATCGGTGCGCAGGCCGCTCCGAACCAGACGCTGCTCGCGGTGATCCTCGGCAGCGTCGTGCTCCAAGCGGCGACCGTCTCGGTGCCGGCGCTGCGCACCGCATTGGGACTGGTGCCGCTGGACGCGCGCGTGTTGGCGGCGAGTGCCGCTGCGGTGCTCGTGACCTGGGTGCTGTCCGAAGCGATCGGCCGCGCGCTGCTGCGCGGCGTTCGGGCTACGGAATGAGTTCGCCGCGCACGAGGTCTTCGAGAGTCTGGCGCGCGCGCACCAGCTGGGCCTTGCCGGCGTGCAGCAGCACCTCGGCCGGCAGCGGCTTCGCGTTGTAGTTCGACGCCATCACGGCGCCGTACGCGCCGGCGCCGCCGAGGACCAGCAGATCGCCGACGCGCGGTTCCGGCAGCGGCTGGGTGCGGACGATGCCGCCCTCGTCCTGCGTGAAGATGTCGCCGGACTCGCACAGCGGGCCGCCGACCACGACGTCGCGCAGTGGGCGCTCGCCGCCATCGGCCGGGACCAGCGCCATCGGGTGGTAGGCGCCGTAGAGCACCGGCCGGGCGAGCACGTTGAAGCCGGCGTCGACGAGCACGAAAGTGTGTTCGGAGGTGCGCTTCACCGCGCGGACCTCCGTTACGAGCCAGCCGCTCTCGGCCACCAGGTAGCGCCCCGGCTCGATCTCGAGCTGCAGTGCGTGGCCGAGGCCGCGTTGGAGCCGCGTGCGGACGCCGTCCCAGATCGAGAAGTACGCGGCGATGTCCGGCTCCGGGTCGCCGTCGCGGTAGCGCGTCGGGAGGCCGCCGCCGGCGCTGATCGCGTGCAGGTCCGGGCCGGCGCGCATCGCGAGCT
>CAYOHN010000347.1:0-4043 GCA_964403735.1 uncultured Spirochaetales bacterium
TTGCCATCGCGCACTCGCGCTGAGTTTCGAGACCGCCGACCGGATCGAACCGGATCTGCTCGCCCGGCATTTCGCCGGCGCCCGGATCTGGGACCGCGCGTCCGACTACGCCGTGCGGGCCGCGGACCGGGCAACGGAGCTGTTGGCGTTCGAGCGCGCCGCCACGCTGTATCGCAACGCGCGAACGTGGGATCCGCGCACACCGACTCGGGAACGCGAACTCCGTGCGCGCGAAGCGGATGCCCTTGCGAACGCCGCGCGTCTCGTCGAGAGTGGTCGCCTCTTCCTGGAAGCTGCAGCAGGCGCGACGCCGCTCGATGCCCTCGAGCTGCGCCGGCGCGGCGCCGAGCACCTGTTGTCCGGCGGCGCCGTCGACGAGGGGCTCGCGGCGCTGCGCGCGTTGCTCGACGCGCTGGGCCTGCCGCATCCGGCGACCGCGCGCAACGCAATGCGCCGATCGCTCGGGCTGCTCGCCGCGGCCGCGCTGAGGCGGCCGCCGTCCTCCGTCGGCGAGACGCCCGTCTCCGCACTCGAGCGGATCCGCATCGACACTTGCTACGGCGCCGGCAAGAACCTCGTCGACGTCGACCCCGCGTCCGGCGTCTATTTCACGCTGGCCGCACTGGTACGAGCGCAGCGCGCCGGGGATGCGCAGCGGACTGCACGCGCGTTGGCCGTCGTGGGCGGATCGATCTCCGTGGTCGGTGGACCGCTGGCGCGTCTCGGCGAGCGGATGTTCCGGCAGGCAGAGACGATGGCCGCGAAGCTCGACACGCCGGAGCTCTGGGGCCTGATCGACCTAGCCCGGGGCCAGGTGGAGATGCTGGCCGGACGTTCGCGTGAGGCCGTCACGCGATGCGATGCCGGTATCCGGCGTCTCACGGAATCGTGTCGTGGCTTCGCGCTCGAAACCAATCTCGGACGCGCCTCGGCGCTGCGCGCGCTGGAAGACCTGGGCCGGCTCGAGCAGGTGGCGGTCCGCGCCCAGGAGCTGCGCGACGCCGCCACGGCCGCGGGCAATCGCTACGCGGAGACGGCTGCGATCCAGTATCTCGCGATCTCGCGACTCGCGGCGGGAGACACCGACGAGGCGCGAGAACTGGCGCGTCATGGCCAGGGACTGTGGACACGCCGGGACTTCCATATCCAACATCTCTACGCGGTGCGCATCGAGGCGCTCTGCGATCTCTACGAAGGCCGGCCGGAGGATGGCTGGGGGCGACTCGAGGAGATCGATGCCCCGCTGCGCGCCTCGGGGCTGATGCGGATTCCATTGACACGCGTCGACTTGCTCGCGCTGCGCGGACGACTCGCGCTGGCCGCGGCGACGCGCAACGGTGCAACGGCGCCGACGTGGCTGCGCCGGTTCGACGCCCAGCTGCGGCCGCTGCGCCGGCTCCGGCGCCTCGACGCGGAGCTTCACGTCCACCTGCTTCGCTCCGGGCGGGCTGCCCTTCGTACGGCGTGGATTTCCGCGCGCACGTCGCTCGAAGCGGCGATCCGGAGTGGCGAACGCGCGGACTCTGCGCTGCTCACGGCAGCGGCCCGGCTCCATCGCGCGAAGCTGCTCGGAGACGAGGACGCCGCCGCGTCGGCGCGGGAGGCGATGCAGCGCGGCGGAGTGCACGACCCCGGTCGCTGGGCAAGCCTCGTGGCGCCGGGCTTCTCGCATCAGCCGACCGCGAGCGTCGGAGCGACTCCCAGGTAGGCCTTGGCTCGGAGCGACGTCCCTGGCGTGTAGACGGCCTTGATCATCAGGTCGCGATGCACCCGGATGGCGGTGCGAGCAGAGGACGCGCCCGGGTTCGCGTGACGCCACGACTCGAGTGCCCTCCGCTTCTCCGGGCTGCATGCCGAGACCCTCTCGAGCTCGACGAGGAGCTCCTGCCAGCGTGGGTCGCGATCGGGCGCCGTCGCATGGTGGAACTCGACGCCGATCTGCGGGCCGATGTGGGGCGAGAGATCGAGACTCGCGGCATGGACGAGTGTCCGGCGGCAGAGCCGCGCGAGCTGATCCTCGAACGCCACCGGATCCCCGGACCAGCCAAGCGACGCGACGCACGTCGGAAGCGCCCGCCACGGCATCCGGACGACGAGCCGCACGATGGCCGCACCGGCTCGCGGCCGCACCGCCGCGTGCAGCACCTGCGCGCTGTTCGGCAAGCCCGACACGACGCGTGCGAGCCCCTCGGCATAACCAAGGGAGAGCCCGTCGCCCAGCGGGTCGAGACCGGCGCGGAGGATCGCGAGCAACGCGTCCGGATCGCCGCGACCCGTCTGATAGAAGCGCTCCGAATCGATCGTAAAGATCAGGAACGGCTCTGCGGCCGCAGCATCGACTTCGAGCCACACCGCTCGCACGCCGTCGTACAGCGCGGTTCCTGCCTGCGTCCACTCGCGCAAGAAACGAACGCTGCGGCTCCAACCGGCGGACTTCGCGCAGAGCGCCGTCGTTGCCGGCGTGTCGAGGGCACTCGCGAGAGCGGGTCGTCTCGCATCTCGAAGACAGACCGCGAAGTCGACCGGCGCAGGGCCCGCTTCCAGACGACACTCGAGCGCCGCCTCGCTTGCGAGTGCCGGCCACGGGTCTGCCAGACCCGGGAACTCCTGGGGACCCGGCGGGACCAGCGCCGCCGGCGCCCCGCGCAGCGCCATCGTCAGTAGCTCGCGGATCCGACAGGGCAGCGGAAGCGCGGGAAGCCGGGCCGAGTGCGAGCGAGGAGCGATCGTCATCCGTCGATCGTGACGATCACCGACTCGACGCTCCACGGCTCGCCAGTGACGTCGTTGCGACCGCGCACGAGCCACTGGCCCGACTCGTCGAGCTTCACCTTCACCGTCACTTTCTGATAGACGTCGACGCCGCAATGGATCCCGACGACTTCGCCATCGACGGTCGTCAGCGTCGGGGGATCTCCGACGGAGCGCTCGAAACGGATCTTCGCTGCGTTGTCGAACCCCTGGCCGAACACGGAGATGTACTCGTCCTGGTCCTTCGGCCAGCTGACCGGATGCGTGCGTCGCAGGTGCACGCGGCCCTGTCCGTAGAAGCTCTGCTCGGCCATCATCATCAACGGCCTCGGGATCAGCAGGTCCCCCGACACCGAAGAACCCACCGGTCCCGGTTCTGGATCGGTCTTCGCCGGCGCCAGAGCAGGCGGGATCGGCCCACCCACCTCGTTGCGCAGTCGTTCGAGATCGATACCGAGGAAGTGGGTCATCTCCAGACGGATCCGCGCAAGGATCGTGTTCGTGTCGAGACTGAGCAGTGCGTCGCGTTGTTGGGCGGTGAGCTCGTACTGCGTCAGCGCGTCGAGTTCCTTGTGGAGAACGCTGCAGCGAAAGCTCTCGTCACGAATCCATTGAGCGAGAAATTCGACGAGATACTTCTTCGGGACGGCTCCGGAGTTCGGCACGGGGTGGTTCCTCCTTCGGGGTACGGTGTCGATCGGAGAGTCGCCGCTTCGCGGCGGTGCGACGGAGCTGGGCGGCGGAGTCCCCGCGGTCGCGAGGATCCACGCCGACGCCGCGACGGCGCGCGCGACGTCGGCGGCATACTCGAGATCCAACGACGCCAGCGTGTCGTTTTCCGTGTGGTACTGCGGGTTGCCGGCATCCTGCGACGATCCGCTGGCCTCCGCGAAGAAGTCCTCGCTGACGAGACACGCCGGCCATCCACGACTCAGGAAGCTCGCATGATCGCTTCGGTGCGTCGCTGGATCCGAACCGATGCCCGGCAGCGGATACGACTCGGCCTCGAGGGCTGGGGAGACCTGCAAAGCGGCGTCGCGGATCAACGCCGTCAACTGCGCCGCCGGAACGACGAGGTCCGCATAGTCGTCGGGTCCCGTTCCGTGGAGTTCGAAGCGGCGCACCACGGAGGCGGAATCGCGCCAACCGATCATGTCGGCCTGGATCATCGCGACAACGGGAGTGCCCGTCGCCTCGAGTTCCTCCGCGTAGTGCTGGCTTCCGCCCCGGCCATACTCCTCGGCGTTGAACAGCACGAAGCGGATCGTCCGCTTGGGCAGCGTCTCGTTGGC
>CAYOHN010000348.1:0-4027 GCA_964403735.1 uncultured Spirochaetales bacterium
CGTGCGAGTAGGACCGCCAGCGCTCGAACCACGGCAGGAAGAACTCCGGCGGGCGGTCGTAGTGAAACCCGACGGCGCTCCGGTTCATCACCCGGCGCCCGCGCAGCAGCAGACCGAGCCCGAGTCGCACGCGATCCCAGCGCGATTCGTCGAGTTCGATGACGTCGGTGACCTTCAGCACCTCCGCCATGTCGCCGTCGATGTCGATCCGGCCGTGCAGGTAGGCCTCGGCCAGCGCGAGATGGTCGCGGCGGAGTAGCGGCTGCAGCGCGGCGGACTCGAGAAAGCGAACGCGCGCCAGCGGGGGCCCGGTCCCGATCTGCAGCGGCGGGCCGTCCGGCATTTCGATCGCGAGTCTCGTGCCGATCTGCTCGAGGCGAGCCGCCAGGTCGGCGAGAACCGCCTCGGACTTCGAATCGGGTGTGGCCATGCGCTCCGGGATGTCCTCGCTCGCCGGATCGTATGCCTCATTCACGGCCAGGGCACCAACTACGGTCGCCGCTCGGCTCGTAGCGGGAGCCGGTTCGCTGCGCAGCCGCGTCAGCCCGCGCGATGCCGACTCGCAGCGGGGAGGCCCAGGAGGCCGAGGAGGACGAGCAGCGCGACGCTCGGCTCCGGTACCAGCACCAGAGACGACGCCGAGAAGGTCCGCGAGCCCGACATCGGATCCGAGAAGCCGTCGAGTCCGGTGAGCGTCGTGTTGCCGAAGGCGATCGTCGTCTGCAGCGGCACGCTGACGCTGGTGAAATCTAGCTGCACCAGCGAGAAGGCGTCTGCTTGCAGATCCCGCAGCTCGGAGTCGTCGAGAATGGAGACACTCACGAAGAGGGCGGCATTGGCGCTGTCCCCCCCCAATACGCTGCTGTCGACGATTACGCTCGGGTTGCCCCCGAAAGGCGCCAGGTTCAGCGTGATGTCAGCGGATTCGAGCGAGAGAACGCCTGGATCGAACTCGATCAGGAGGTCGTAGCCGCGCAGCGTACCGCCGCCGTCGGACTCTTTCACACCCGTGACGGTCACGTCGACCAGCACGCTCTGACCGATCGCGGTGATCGCCGGCGGCGCCGCTTGCAGAGAGAGCGACAGCGCGTGCGTCGGTCCCGCGTCGGCGACGAAAAGAACTAGAGCAACGACAAAACCCAGCATCCGCATCTTCACGCCCTACCTTTCTAGTGATCCCTCGATCCGTCCGAGTCGACATCGGACCCATCCCTTCGCGTCCGCGCGGTCCGTCGTCTCCGGGCGCGCTGCGCGGCGAACGCGAGGAGCGGCAGGAGCGCCTCGACGCCGAGGAGCCCGCAGCTGGTCGGGGGCGGCGGGATCCGCGCGTCGCAGATATCGGCGTCGGCGATCGTGATCGTTCCGTCCCGATCCGGATCCCGCGGATCGACGGCACTGGCGGCCGAGGACCGCCGGTCGGCAAGGATCCGATCCACGTCCGCGCTGTCGATATCGCCGTCGAAGTCGACGTCGCACTCGAGCGGCGCGATCGTCTCGGGGTTGGGATCGCACGCTTGATCTCCGAGGCCATCGCCGTCCGCGTCGGCCTGGGCGGGGTTCGGCGTCTCGGAGCAGGTGTCGCTCACCGCGCCCGATCCGTCGGCATCCAGCGTGAAGTCTTCATCTGCGTCGTCGATCAACACGCAGACGTCGCCGGTCGAGATCACGCCATCCCCGTCGACGTCCACCCCGAAGAAGGCCTCGGGCGCGCAGTAGAGGATGTGCTGGTCGCCCACCACGTTCCGCAACAGCGGCGAGATGTCCTGTTGCGAGTCACGCGACACCGCAAAGACCTGGCGCTGGCGCGTCAGCGCATTGAAGATGTGGATGACATCTTCGTCACCGCTGTCGTTGCCGGTGTAGTCGCACACACCGGTTGGCGAGGTGGCCAGACAGATGTCGCTCGGCTCGGCAATGCCGAAGCCATCGAGCTCGGGGCCGAGTACCGAGAGGGTGGGGCCGTCTACTCGATAAGGCTCGAAGAACGGATCACAGCCGGGCAAATCGCAGATCCGGGCGGCGATCCTCGTGTTGGACAGCGACGGCACGCTGCCGTCATCGGCCGCTCCCGAAATCTTGTAGAGCTGCGCCACGCAATCAGAATCGTCGTCGTCGCCGTTGCCGACGAAGACGCCCCCGTCGTCCTGGTCGGCTTCGCAGGTGCGCATGGCCACCAGATGAAAGGCGATCTGTCCGTTCACGAGGTACGGCGGCCCGACGACGAAATCCTCCGCGGCCTGACCGGTGTTCTCGATCTCACCGGTGTCCGTGTGCAGCACGTGCAAGACGTCGTCGAGCGTGTCTTGGTCTCCGTTGAGGACGGTTCCACCCGCGCCCTGATCGGCCTCCGGAACGGTGAAGACGCATGCATCGTCGACGGCGGCGACCTCGCGACAGGCGATGCCCGCATTGATCGGCGGGCCGGCACTCGTGACCGGTCTGGAGAACAGGACGCCGTCGGCGGTGTCGCCATCCTGGTTGAAATCGGTCCCCTCGGGCCCCTGATCCGGCTCAGAGGCGCAGACACAGACATTGGTGTTCGAGAGTGCGATATCGCCCGCGGCGAGACCAAGATTGCCGAGGTCGCGCGAAGCCCCGTCGAAGAGCTGCGCGATGTGATCGTCGTAATCGGCGTCGAGATTTCCGTCGAAGCCGCCCTCCTCGGTCTCAGGCGTCAGGAAGGCGATGCGCCCGCCCGCGACGGCACCGCTCGTGGCGGCGACCTCGGCCTGCGGCAAGAGCGCCCCTGTGCTGGTGTCGAAGACACGCAGCACCGAATCCAGTGCATCGCCATCGCCGTTCACGCCCGACGGCGGCGGGCGGATCGAGATCATTTCGAACTCGCCAGAGAACTCGAATCGCTCCGGTCTGCCGCGATGGTCGTACTCGACCTCGGTGACTTCGATCACCAGCCGGAAGCCCGGGCTCTCGAGATCCGGGAAGGCCGGCTTCGCGACGACAGTGCCGATCGAGCCGACGACACTCGCCGTCGCACCGACACGGATCTCGGGCGCGTCGAAGTGAATCGCTCCACTCGTCATCGGCGCGAGAAAGAGGGGATCGAGGCTGGGGCCGGGCGCCAGCCACGTGCCCCGCACTGTGCCATCGACGGCCTTCTTGGAAGGGTGTGTGGCGATCCCGAGGAAGTACCCCGGGTCCGGCTGCGTGGTCCCCGAATAGTCGATCCCCGCGAGCTCCTCGTCCCCGGCGTCGAAACGGAACTCCATGTCCACGATCGACTTCGTATGGCCCAGGCGGCGCACCCGCCCGGTCAGCGCTCCGCGCTCCCAGATCGCCTCGGAGTCGGCCGACACGTCGTCGGGCTCGAAGGTCCGGAAGAACGCGAACTGGTTCGAGTTCACCAGCGGCTTGTCGCTGATGAAGGCCCGCGGATCGCAGGTCGCGCGGGTCCATTCGGTGAGGCTGGTCCCGTCGGCGGCGACAGCTGTGAACAGGCCATCGAGCGTGTCGCGGTCGCCGTTGAGGTCCTGCCCGCCTTGCGCCGCCTCACTCGTGCAGAAGGCGACGAAGTCGTCTCCCGCAGCCAGGATTGCTCGCGGCGGCGTGGCGGGCGTCTCGAGCACGGCGAGCTGCGTGTTGGTAAACAGATTGGTCGCACCGTCGATGACGTGCACCACACGATCGGACGCGTCCCCGTCGCCATTGCGATCGCCCGGAACCAGGAACGGCGGGGACGGGTCCGAGAGAGCTTCGATCTCTTCGTCGGCGGCAACGGCGGTGACAGAGGCACTGGTGTTGAGGCTGTTGAGCGGCACGATGATCCGCTCCCGAAGCTCGAGCCCCTCGTCGATCACGATCGGTCCCGTGCCTTCTACCTGCTGGGCCGCCAGCGCATCGGCGTCGTAGAGTTCGACCGTGGCGCCGCTCGCGTCACGTCCCTCCCGCGAGAGGCGCAGGACGGACGTGGGGAAGTCGATCGTGCCGAGCACGACGGTCACGCCGCTCGGATCGGTAAACTCGTTGATGAAGGGCGAGAGGTGTCGCGGGATCCAATCCTCCTCAGCCT
>CAYOHN010000349.1:0-4012 GCA_964403735.1 uncultured Spirochaetales bacterium
TCTGTTACGCAGCCCACCGGCGAACTTCTCGGTGCTCTCCGCGCACAAGTACATCCCACCCGTGATGGAGATCGTCGCCGAGATGCCGCACACGCGCGTCGAGGGATTCCTCGCCGCCGGCCACGCCGCCGCGATCACCGGCTACGGCGTCTTCGAACCATTCGTCGCGCGCTACGGCGTGCCGGTCGTCGTCGGCGGTTTCGAGCCGCTCGACCTGTTGGCCGGCTTTGCGAAGCTCGCCGAGCTGGCGCGAGACGGCGAGGCGCGTGTCGTCAACGCTTTCCCGCGCATGGTGACGCGCGACGGCAACCTGCGCGCGCAGCGGCAGCTCTGGGCGGTCTTCGAGCCCGTCGGCGGACAGTGGCGCGGGATCGCGCGCGTGCCGAACGGCAATCTGCGGCTGCGGAACGAGTTTGCCAAACACGATGCCCGGCGCCGGTTCGCGGATTTGCTGGCCGCCGCCGTGCCGGCTCGCGTGGCGCCGCGCTCCGACGAATGCCGCTGCGGCGACATCCTGGCCGGCAGCGCAGCGCCGACCGACTGCGCGCTGTTCGGCGCGCCGTGTACGCCTGCGACCCCGGTGGGGGCCTGCATGGTCAGCGGCGAGGGCACCTGCCGCATCTGGCACGAGTACGGCGGCCTCCCGCGCATCGAAATCCGCGAGGCGCGAGCGTGAGCGAACCCGGAGACAAGATCGCACTCCGTCACGGCGCCGGTGGCCCGGCGATGCGGAGTCTGATCGAGTCGCTCTTCGTCACGGCGGGCGCCTCGGACCCCGACGTCGTCGGTCTCGACGCCCTCGACGACGGGGCTGCGCTGCGTATCGGCGACCGCTGGCTGGTCTTCACGACGGACTCGCACGTCGTCACGCCGCCGTTCTTCCCGGGCGGCGACATCGGCCGCCTCGCCGTCTGCGGCACCGTGAACGATCTCGCGATGATGGGCGCCGTCGCACCGCTCGGCTTGTCGCTGGCGATGGTGCTCGAGGAAGGCTTCGCCGTCTCCGATCTCGAGCGGATTCGCGACTCGATCGCGACGGCGTGTCGCGAGGCCGGGACGCGGGTGCTCACCGGCGACACCAAGGTCATGGGTCATGGCGAGATCGACGGGATCGTGCTCAACACGACGGGACTCGGCTTCGCCGAGCAGCTCGTTCGCGACGACGGGCTGCGGGCAGGCGATGCGATCCTGGTCACTGGCACGATCGGAGACCACGGGCTCTCGGTCCTGGCGCATCGTCACGGTCTCGACGTCGGAGCGGCGCTGCGCTCGGACGTGGCGCCGCTGAACGGTCTCGTCGCGACGGCGCTCGCGGCCGGGGGCGCTGGGATCGTTGCGATGAAGGACCCGACACGCGGGGGCGTCGCCAGCGCGCTCATCGAAGTGGCGCACAAGGGGGGCGTGGGCGTCGTTCTCGACGAGGCGATGCTCCCGGTGCGGCCGGCCGTGCGTGCGGTGTCGGAGCTACTCGGCATCGACCCCTTGCTCGTTGCGAACGAGGGCAAGGCGCTACTCGGCGTGCGGCCCGCCGACGAGAAGGCGGTGCTCGAGGCGCTGCGCGCGTATCCGCTCGGCCGCGACGCGTGCTGCATCGGACGCTGCGTCGCCGAGCCGGTCGGACGCGTCGTCCTCGACACCGGCTTCGGCCGGCGGCTGGTCGTCGAACCCGACGGCGAATTGTTGCCGCGGATCTGCTGAGGGATGGCGATGGAGCCGCGCAGCGCCCGGAACGACGGACCGATCCGGACCGACCTCGTCGCCGGCGTCGGCATCCTGGAACTCCACCGGCCGGAGCGTTTCAATTCCCTCGACGTATCCACCGCCCAGGAGCTTCGCCGCGCAGGCCTGCGCCTGGCACGCGACCCCGCCGTGCGTGCGATCGTGCTGCGCGGGGTCCCGGGCGTCTTCTGCAGCGGCGTAGACCTTCGCTACGTACGCGACGGCGGCAGCGCCGAAGAGCTCGACTACCTGGCGCCGCGGGCGGCCGCGGGCGTCGTGCTCCCGAACCGCGGCGCGATCTTCAAGCAGGTGCTCGAGTACGTGAATGGCACGATCGTCGAGATCCGGCGCGCGCCGAAGCCGGTGCTCGCCGCCGTCGACGGAGTCGCCGCGGCCGGCGGCCTCGGCCTCGCGCTGTGCTGCGACCTGGTGTTCGCGTCCGAACGCGCGGTCTTCGAGTGGGCGTACGGCAAGACGGGCCTCTCGGGCGCCGAGAGCATCACGTTCCTGCTGCCGCGGCTGATCGGGCTGCGCGGCGCGCTCGACGTCGCGTGGCTCTCGCCGCGTCTCGACGCCCACGCCGCGCTCGCGCGCGGGCTCGTCTCGGAGGTGCTCGCCACGGACGGCTTCGACGCCGCGGTCGTCGAAGCCGCGCGACGGATCGCCGAAGGGCCGACCGAGTCCTACGCGCGGATGAAGCGGCTGATGAACCGCGCGGCTGGCATGGAGGGTCTCGAAGCGCATCTGTCCGCCGAGGTGGAAGCGCTCGTCGCGAGCGCGGACTCGCCGGAGTTCGCCGAGGGTCTCGAGCGCTTCTTCGCACGCAAACGCCCCGACGGCGGGGAGGCGTGACCGCGATGCACGAGTACTCGATCGCCACGTCGCTGCTGGACCTCGTGGAAGAGCACGTGCGCGCGCAGGCGGCGAGCCGCGTGCTCCGGATCCACGTGTGCATCGGCGAGCAGTCCGGCGTCGAGCCCGAGCTGCTGCGCTCGGCGTGGGGGTTGGTGCGCGAGCACAGTCCGGCCGCGGAAGCCGACCTCGAGCTCCAGGCGGTGCCGGTCCGCTGGGAATGCCGCGCGTGCGAGAAGACAGTGGCGCTGGCGACGATCCTTCGTTGTCCGACGTGCGGGGGCGCCGCGCACCTGGCCGCGGGCAGCGAGCTGTTCCTCGATCGCATCGAAATGGAGGTGGACGGTCATGTGTGACGTTTGTGGCTGCGGAGATCCGGGGGTCGTGTCGGTCGACGTCCACGAGCGGATCCTCTCGCACAACGACCGGACGGCCGCGCACAACCGCGCGCACTTCCAGGCGCGCGGGACTTTCGCGGTGAATCTCATGGGGTCGCCCGGCTCCGGAAAGACCGCGCTGCTCGAAGCGACGCGCCGCGCGGCGGCGGACCTGTACATCGGTGCGGTCAGCGGCGACCTCGCGACCGAACACGACGCCACGCGGCTGCAGGCGGCCGGCATCCCGAGCTGGACGATCACCACCGGTACCGCGTGTCACCTCGATGCCGGCATGGTGCATCACGTGCTGCACGGACTCCCCGAGCGTCCGTTCGACGTTTTCTTCATCGAGAACGTCGGCAACCTCGTATGCCCGGCGATCTACGACCTCGGCCAGGCGCGCAATGTCGTCGCCCTGTCCACGACCGAAGGCGTCGACAAGCCGCTCAAGTACCCGGTGATGTTCCGCGCGGCCGATCTCGTCTTGCTGACCAAGTCCGACCTGCTGCCCCATCTGCCGGAGATCGAACCGGAACGAATCCGCGAGGCGCTGGCGCGTGTGGCACCCGAGCCGCGCCTGTTGATCGTGTCCGCCACGACCGGCGAGGGCCTCGACGCGTGGACCGCGTGGCTGCGCGAGGAGCGTGCGAGGCTGCCCGCGCCGACCGCAGCGGCTCCGGACGCTGCTCGCTCGGAACACAGGATACGCGTAGACTCCCGTCCATGGACCAAAGAGCCGCACTCATAATCGGCGTCGGCGCCGAGCCTGGACTCGGTGCTTCCCTGTGCCGTCGCTTCGCCCGAGAAGGTCTGCATGTCTTCGCCTCGGCGCGTACGAAGGACAGGGTCGAGGCGCTGACGGCATCGATCCGTGCCGACGGCGGCCGTGCCACCGGACTCGCCGCCGATGCGACGAAGGCCGGCGACGTCGCCGTGCTCTTCGATCTCGTGCAGGCCGAGACGGGAGCGCCGCCGTCGCTCGTCGTCTTCAACGTCGGAAACGCCGTCATCAAGCCCTTCCTCGAGCTCGAAACGGACGCGTTCGAGCAGGCGTTCCGGACCTC
>CAYOHN010000350.1:0-3982 GCA_964403735.1 uncultured Spirochaetales bacterium
ACCAAAAGGTTGACGAACGAACCCGGCCCCTTGGTTGACGCGATCATTCCATCGCTGCGGTGTCGGTGAACCACGCCACGAGCGCAACCGCAGTGGCCATCGCCACTGCGCACACCTGCAGGGTGGCGAACGGGCCGACCGCCGCGCTCAGGAAGCCGGACGCGAGCGAGCCGAGCGGGGCGGTCCCGAGGAAGCCCAACTGGAACACCGCCAGCACGCGGCCGCGCGAGGCGGCGGGCGCATGCTGTTGAAACAGCGTCCGGCTGCACGTGATGAACACGGCCCCGCCGAGTCCCCAGGCGAAGGTGAGCGCCACGAGCGCAGGGAACGGAAGCTGCTGCCCGATCGCGCCGAGCGCCGCGGCGCCGATGAGGAGCGCGAGGAGCGCCGCGCGACCTTTGCGGCGCACGCCCCCGCGCGCACGCAGCATCAGCGATCCGGCGATGGTCCCGAGCGGGAACAGCATCGACACCAGCGCGAGTCGGTCGACATTGCCTTGGTAGTGTTGCACGATGAGTACCGGAAACACGGCCAGGAACGGGCCGATGAAGAACATCCCGACGGCCGCAACCAGCAGCACCGGCGCGCGCAGCTGCGGCGAGCGCGCGACCACTTGCAGTCCTTCGAGGATCTCGCGTCCCGCCGTCACCGGGGGCCCGCGGCGCACGAGCGGCGCCACCGCCGGGATGCCCCGCGTCGCGAGGGAGCCGACAAACAGCACGCCTGCGAGGACGCCGAGCATCGGGACGGTGCCGACCCAGCGAGCGGCCGCCGCGGACGCCGTCCCGAGCGCCTGTGCGCCGAACTGCACCGCCGTCATCGTCGTGACCGCGTGCATCAGATCCGGTCCCGCGACGCGCGAGAGCAGCGCGTCACGCGCCGGCATCACGAACGCCGAGACGGTCCCGAGGCACAGCCCGTAGACGAGCAGCGCCGGCAGCGAGAGCCAGCCGTTCGCGACGCCCGTCGCCAACAACAGCACGGGAACCGCCACGACGGCATGCAGCACGATCAGCAGCCGACGCGGATCCACGCGGTCCGCCAGCGTGCCGCCCAGCAACAGGAACAGCAGCGACGGCCACAGCGTCGCGCTCTGCGCGATCCCGACCCACGCATCCGACGCGCGCAGCTCGCCGGCGACCAGCCACGCGAAGAGCGCGCCGTTCATCCCCCAGCCTGCGAACCACGAACCGACGCCGCCGGCGAAGTAGCGAAAGTCCGCCGCGGACGCGGCGGCATCGGCGGGCGGAGCAGGCGGAAGGGCAGGGGTGGCGGGCACGGGCATCGAGGATCGCGCAGTCCCTTGCGCTTCGCCCGGGTTTTGCGGGGATCGACGGAGTAGGGAATCTGGATACGAGTAACGGGGCACTCTCGTTCGCAGCGACGAACCGTGGGAACTCCGTTCTTGGGCAGGACGTGAGGCTGCGCAGCGAAAGCCTGCTTCCTCGTGTCGATCCCAACGTCCCGAGTACGCGCATCTCCCGAACGATCGTCGGGATCGTGAAACTCGGCTCGGACGGGCTCAAGGTGCCGCTCGCGCCTCCCGATCAGGGCTTTACGGCTCCGCCCCTCAACCCCTGGGACGTCAGGAATGCGCAGGCAGCCGGCGCTGATGGCATTCGTGTTCTCGTTCGGCTGCGTAGCTGGCGCCTCCGCCGCGAGCTGGCAGGAGGTGGCGCCGCTACCGGAGCCGCGCTGGATGCACGTGGCGGCGTGCGACCTCGACGGGCGCGTCTATGCGTACGCCGGCTACACCGCGTCCGTGCCGGAGGCCCGGGACTACGGGATCGGCAAGCGCGCGCTCGACATCTTCGATCCTCAGGTGAACGCGTGGCGGCGGGGGCCGGGGGTGACAGCCGTTCGGGCGCGCAATCGAGTCACGAGGCGTCTTCTCGCGTCCAACGAGATCGGCGCGAAGCCGATCCGCGAGTGGATCGAGTGGAGCGAGTATCAGGGCGGTCTCCGCCACGAGAAGCCCGCCGGGGCGGGCGGTCGCGACGGTCTCGTCTACTGGTTCGGCGAGGCGGCTCCGGTCTTCTTCGATCCGAAGCGCGGCGTCTGGGATCAGCACGCGCTCCCGATCTCGGACAATGCCACGCACTCCTGGCTCCCGCCGGTACCGCGGATGATTCGCATGTCTGGTCTCACGGCCACGGCGCCGGATGGGAAGATCTATCTCATGGGAGGCATCGGGCATCCTCTCCACCTCCACGAGCGCGATCCTCGCGCCTGGCATCAGTGGCCGCTCGTGGATGTGGTCGAAGTCTACGATCCGGCCACGAACACGTGGGAGGAGCGTCGTCCGATGGATCGGCCCCGTCAAGAATTCGCCGGCGCGTTCGGCCCGGACGGGAAGCTGTACGTGTTCGACCCGAAGACGGACCGCTGGGAGACGGGCCCGCGGCTGCGCCACGCGCGCTTCCACCACGCCGTGGCGGCCGATCCGTCCGGAAAGATCTACGCCGTCGGCGGCATCGAGAAACACCGCCCGTTCCGGCGCCGCGGCACGGCCTCGGTGGAGGTGCTCGACACCGCAGTCCCGACCCCGCAGCCGACTCCTGCACCGCCGGATCGCGTGTGAGCCGCGTGGTGTCGTTGCTGCGACCGAGAGCGACGGCGGGGTTGCTCGTGCTGAGCGTGCTCGGCTTTACGAGAGCGCCTCGACCTCGAGTCCGGGGATTCGCGGGAAGCTGCGCCGGTCGCGCGTCACGACGGAGAATCCGCGCGCCAACGCCGTCGCGCCGATCATGAGATCGTGAGTTCCGACGGTGATCCCGCGCCGGGCGAGCGCCGCACCGAGTCGAGCGTGCGCACGAGCGCACACGAGATCGAAGGGGACGATCGGAATCGCGGAAAGCAGCGTTTCGACCAAGGCCTCGGCGCGCGTCTTGCGCTTCGAGACTCGTAGGCGATGAACTCCATGCAGGAGTTCCGCAGCGGTGATGGCTGCCATCGCCACGATGCGGTCCTCCCGCTCTGCGAGGAGACCGCCGAGGTCCGTTCGGCCGCGCTCGACATCGACGAGGACGCTCGAGTCGATCAGCGAGGCCACTCGAAGCCCTCGAACTCGTCCTGCTCCGCCACGCCCCGTGCGACCGCCTCGGCCCACTCCTCACCCGCTGCAGGCATCGAGTCGAGGAGCGTCACGAGATCCGAGAGCCGGAAGTCGAGCGATGCAGGAGCGGGCGTGAGCTGGCAGACCGGCTTTCCGCCGCGCTCGACGAGAATCGTTTCGCGCTGGTAGTACACGCGGTTCAGGACGTCCGAGAGCCGCCGTGCGAGCTCCGTCGCCGTCAGCCGGCGGATCGGCTCGAGCCGCGCGGCCTTCCGGCCGGCTGTCGTTTCGGTCATCGCGTCTCCGACTTCATCCTTGGTTGCGTTGGTCCTCGGCCACCCTTCGCCGATTCCGCGCAGGCACCCCGCGCAAGCACCCAGATCGCAGTAAAATCATAATATCAGAGAATCATATTCGTGCCACGAGACCGGCTAGCGATCGCTCGAGAGCAGGCCTTCCTCGAGCCAGCGGAGCACCGCGGCGCGGTCGCCATCGAGCGCCGGCGCGGCCGGTCGCGTCGGCGGGTCCGGTGCACCGCTCAACTTGATCGGGTTGCCCGGGACCGGGAACGGGCCGACGCCGGGTTGGTGTACGTCGACGATCATCTGGCGGGCGCGGACCTGCGGCGTGGCCATGACCTCGGCGACGTTCTGGATCGGCGCGCACGGGACGCCGGCGGCTTCGAGATCGGCGATCCAGGCGGCGCGCGGACGGCGGGCGAGTCGCTCCGCGAGCTCCTGGTGCAGCGCATCGACGTGGGCGCTGCGAGACGCCGCATCGGAGAAGCGCGGATCGTCGGCGAGGGCCGGCGCGCCGACCACCGAGGCCAGCATCCGGAACAACGCGTCGGTGCCGCACGCGATCACCAGCGGGCCGTCGGCGGTGGGGTACGCCTCGAACGGCGCGATCGACGGGTGGCGCGTACCG
>CAYOHN010000351.1:0-3973 GCA_964403735.1 uncultured Spirochaetales bacterium
CTCCGCTCGCCACTGCGCGCGGCTCCGGCCGCCGACCAGGTGGCCCGTCGCTTCGAGGTCGTTCTCGCGCAACGTGACGATGCCAGCCGCCGCATCGATCTGGTACGTGAAGCGGTTGAAGAACGAGAGCCCGAGCAGCCCGACTTCCATCCCGTCGCTGATCGAGGCCGCCACCTGCCCCGCGCGTGCGCTGCCGAGCTCCACGCTGTCCAATGTGACCACCGGCTGTTCGACGACGCCGTTGGCCGTCTGGAAGCGCAGTTTGCGCGTGTCGGGTCCAATCACGACGCCCGCATCCCGCGCGACCTTCCGGGGCAACAGCACGTAACTCGCACCCGTGTCGATCAGAAACGGCGCCACCGTCTGGCCGTTGATCCGGACCGGCACCACCATCCCATTGCCCGCGCGCTCGACGCGGATCTGGTGCGCGCGTCCGGCACCCCGCGAGGCTCCGACCCGCACGCGGCGAGAGGCGCGCGCCGCCGGCGGTGTCTCGTAGGTCTGCACGCGGCTCGGTCCGCGTTCCGCCGCAGCCGCTTCCTTCACTGCGCCGCGCTGACTCGGCGGCACCCGGCTCAGGTCCTCGGTGAAGTGGACGCGGCCCTCGCGATCGGTCCAGCGATAGATCTCGGCGTCGAGCGGTGCCGGCACACCGATCGCCGCCAGCATCGTCGCGAACACCCACGAGCGCCGGTTCGAGTCCATCGGTCATGAATTCGGCGATCCGGCGCGCGCGCTGTAGCGGCGCGGGCCTACGCTCGGCCCCGGCGATCAGTCGGCAGCCAGGCGATCCAGGTCCGCGAAGAACGAGAGGATCCGCTCCGCATCCGCGCGTCCGATGCCGGGCACCTCGGCGAGCCGTTCGGCCGATGCCGTGCGGATCGCCCGCAGCGAGCCGAGATCGCGCAGCAACGCGCGTCGCTTGCGCGGCCCGATGCCGGGGATGTCTTGCAGGATCGACGCCAGATGCGCGCGCTGGCGCAGATCACGCTGGAACTCGATCGCGAAGCGGTGGGCTTCGTCGCGGATGCGCTGCACGAGCAGCAGGCTCTGGGCGTTGGGCGGCAGCAGGACGGGATCCTTGCGCGCCGGAAGATGCAGACGCTCCGCCTTGAGCCCCCCGCTGCGGCGCACGCGCGCGGCTCGACGCGGCCCCGTGTCCGATCCGGTGGCCACCTCCTCGCGCTCCTTCGAGATTCCCACCACGTCGCAGGCGAGCCCGAGATCGCGCAGCGCCGCGGCGACCACGGCGACCTGACCCCTGCCGCCGTCGATGAGCAGCAGGTCCGGGAGCGGCTCGGCTTCGATCCGCGCGAGTCGCCGCTGCATCACCTCGCGCAGACACGCGAGATCGTCGCCGGCCTGCGCCTCGCGGATCCGGTAGCGACGCGACGCGCCCTTGTCCGGACGGCCATCCTCGAACACCACGCGGCTCGCGACGGCCAGCGTGCCGCCGAGCGTCGAGACGTCGTAGCACTCGATGCGCCGCGGTGTCCGCACCAGCCCGAGGCTCGCCTGCAGCTCCTCGGCGGCGGCCCGCTGACTCGCGCGCGCGTCGAGGCGCTGCGCGAGGCGCAGCGCAGCGTTGTTCGCCGCCATCGCCAGCAGCTCGCGCGCGGGTCCGCGGCGCGGCACCCGGAGCGCGACGCGGCGGCCGCTCCGCTCGCGCAGCAGATCGAGCAGCGCGCCGGCCTCTCGGGGTTCCACCGACACCAGCAGCTCGCGCACCGGTGCCCGATCCGGCGCTCCGTAGTACTGGCCGAGAAACGAACCGAGCGCTTCGTCGTCGTCGATTTCGACGTTCGAGTACGACCAGGCGTCGTGCCCCACCACGCGCCCCCCGCGCACGTGCAACGCGTGCAGCTCGACTTCGCCCCCGCGCCGCGCGAGCGCAAAGACGTCGCGCTCCTCCCCTTTGCCCGACACCATCTGCTGCCGTTCCACGGTCCGCTCGACGGCGTTCACGCGATCGCGCAGCTTGCCGGCCTCTTCGAAGCGCTCCGCCGCTGCCGCCTCTTCCATCCGCCGGCGCAGGTCGTTCAGCAGATCCTCGGAGCGCCCGCGCAGGAACAGCGCGGTCCCGGTCACCAACTCGGCATACGCCGGTGCCTCGACGAGCCCGACGCAGGGGGCGACGCAGCGCTTCATCTCGTACTCGATGCACGGCCGGCCGCGGCGGGCGTAGTCGCGGAACACCGGATCGCTGCACGATCGCAGCGGGAAGATCCGGCGCAGATTCGACAGTGCCTGGCGCAGCGCCTGGCTCGACGTGTACGGCCCGAAATACCAGGCTCCGTCGTCCCGGAAGCGCCGCACCGGCGTGAGCCGCGGCCAGGCTTCGCGGGGATCGAGGCGCATGCCGAGGTACTGCTTGTCGTCGCGCAACCGCACGTTGAACGGCGGCTTGTGCCGCTTGATCAGCTCGTTCTCGAGCAGCAGCGCGTCCTTCACCGATGGTGTCACCACGACGTCCACGTCCGCGGCCTGCTCGATCATCGTCGGCATCCGCGCGCGCCCGTCGCCCCCCGCGCGCAGATACGAGCGCACGCGCGTGCGAAGGCTCTGGGCCTTGCCGACGTAGAGCACCTTGCCCCGCGCGTTCTTGAACAGGTAGACGCCCGGCGCCGCCGGCAAGCTCTCGATCCGGGCGGTCAGCGCATCCGGACGCGTTGCTGCATCGGTCATCGCTGCGCTCAGCCTCGCGCGATTCGCTCGTCCTCGAGCGCGCGGATCCGGTCGCGCAGCGCGGCGGCCCGCTCGAACTCCAGGTCCCTGGCGGCTCCCTGCATCTCGCGGCGCAGAGCGGCGATCAGCGTCGCCAGCTCGTGGGCGGGAATCTCCGCCTCGGGCTTCTCGCGCACCGTCGGCACCGTCACGTAGTCCTGCTCCCAGATCGACTCGCGCAGGCTCGAGATGCGTTTCTCGACGCTCTTCGGCGTGACTCCGTGCTCGGCATTGTAGTGCTCTTGCGTGGCCCGGCGGCGGTTGGTCTCCTCGAGCGTGCGCTCGATCGAGTCCGTGCGCCGATCCGCGTAGAGCAGGACGCGGCCGTGCACGTTCCGTGCGGCCCGCCCGATGGTCTGGATCAGCGACCGGGTGGAGCGCAGAAACCCCTCCTTGTCGGCGTCGAGGATCGCCACCAGCGAAACCTCCGGGATGTCGAGGCCCTCGCGCAGCAGATTGATCCCGACGAGCACGTCGAAGGTCCCCTCCCGGAGTTCGCGGATGATCTCGGTGCGCTCGATGGTGTGGATGTCGCTGTGCAGATAGCGAACCTTCACGCCGGCCTCGGCGTAGTAGTCGGTGAGCTGCTCGGCCATGCGCTTGGTGAGCGTCGTCACCAGCACGCGCTCGCTGGCCGCGATGCGCGCGCGGATCTCGGCGAGCAGGTCGTCCACCTGGCCCGCCGCCGGCCGGACCTCCACGATCGGATCCACCAGCCCGGTGGGCCGGATGATCTGCTCGACCACGACGCCTCGAGCGCGCTCGAGCTCCCAGTCGCCCGGCGTCGCCGATACATAGATGGCCTGCGGCACCCGCTCGGTCCATTCGTCGAAGCGTAGCGGCCGATTGTCGAGCGCCGACGGCAGCCGGAACCCGTATTCGACCAGTGTCTCCTTGCGCGCCCGATCGCCGCGATACATCGCGCCGATCTGCGGGACCGTGATGTGGCTCTCGTCGAGCACGACGAGGAGGTCCTCCGGAAAGTAGTCGTACAGCGTGTACGGCGACTGGCCGGCCGTGCGGCCGTCGAGCCAGCGCGAGTAGTTCTCGACCCCATGGCAGAAGCCCATCGCCTCCAGCATCTCGAGATCGTAGAGCGTGCGCTGCTCGAGCCGCTGCGCCTCGAGCAGCTTCTGCTGTCCGTGAAGCTCCGCGAGACGCTGCTGGAGCTCGCCGCGGATGCCCTCCATCGCGCGTTGCAGGATCTCCTGGGTCGCGACGTAGTGGCTGGCCGGATAGACCAGCGCGC
>CAYOHN010000352.1:0-3971 GCA_964403735.1 uncultured Spirochaetales bacterium
GTGTCGTCGTCTATGGCCTGCTCGGCGTCGTCTTCGTGTGGGTGGGGCTGCGCGAGTCGAGCGTGCTGGGCTTCACCGGGATGGGCCGCGTGTTGTTCTCGCTGTGTCACGCGCTGGTGCTGGTGTTACCACTGCTGGCACTCCTGGCCACCGGCCTGGTCGTGAACCGCGCGCGAGACGACGGCACGCTCGAGCTGCTGTTCGCGAACCCGATCGGCCGCAGCGCGTACCTCGCCGGCGTCAGCGCCGTGCGTTTCGCGGCCCTCGCGGTCCCGTTGCTGTTGGTGATGACAGCGCTGTCGGCGTTCGGCACGCTCGCGTGGGGGCAGGCGGTCCCGTGGAGCTTTCTCGCCCGCGCGATGGCGGTCAGCTGCGCGCTGCTCGCGGCGTTCGTCGGTCTCGGCATCGCCGTCTCGGTCGGGGTGCGGCAGCCGACGCGCGCGCTCACGGTGCTCCTGCTGCTGTGGGCCAGCGGCGCCGCGCTGCTCGACTTCGCGGGCATCGCGCTGCTGCTGCGCTGGCGGATTCCCGCCGAGGGCGTGTTCCTGCTCGCGGCCGCGAATCCGGTGCAGGCCGCCCGGATGGCGCTGCTCGCCGCCGCCGAGCCGACCCTCGCGACGCTGGGTCCCGTCGGCTTCTACCTCGCCAATCGCGTGGGAGCGGATGCCCTGCTGGCGCTCGGGCTCGTCTGGCCGGCGCTGATCGGCCTGGGCAGCTGGGCATGGGCCTGGCGCCGATTCCGCAGCGGCGACGTCGTCTGATCCGCTGCTTCCGAGGAGAACGACATGGGCTCGACCTGGGACCGCTTCAATCGCACCCTCGCGCGACCGCTCGCGCCGTGGGCGCGACTCTTGCTGGCGCTGGCCGTCGTGCCGCTGTTGCTGAGCTTCGCATATCCGCTCTGGAACATCCGGATGGTCGCGCCGCAGTACCCGGAGGGTCTCGAACTCGACATCTACGCGTACACGATCGAGGCCGGCAACGAGGGCCGCGATCTCCAGGAGATCAACACACTCAACCACTACATCGGCATGAAGGCGCTCGACAAGGCAGAGTTCACCGACCTGTCCTGGATCCCGTTCGCGATCGGTGCGCTCGCGCTGCTGGCGCTGCGCGTCGCCGCCATTGGAGACGTGCGCTCGCTCGTCGATCTGACCGTCCTCACCATCTACTTCTCGCTGTTCTCGGCCGGTCGCTTCGTCGTCCAGCTCTACAACTACGGCCACAACCTCGACCCCGCGGCGCCGTTCCAGATGGAGCCGTTCACACCGGCAATCCTGGGCGTCAAGCAGATCGCCAACTTCACGACGGCCAGCATGCCGCGCGGCGCCACGTTCCTGATCGGTCTCTTCGCCACGTTGGTGGCGGTGTTGATGGTCTGGCACGTGCTGCGCGGATCGCGGTCGGTCGTGCCCGCGTAGTCAGGCCGGACGGCGCATCGAGAGCGCTGCGGCCAACGAGACCAGACCGAGCAGGCCGCCGGCGGCGAACGCCGTGGCGAACGCGCTGGGGGTGGCGTCGCCGCCGTAGATCAGCATCAGCAGCGTGATGCCGAACGCCGAGCCGACGGAGCCGGTGAGCCGGTTGACGGCGGACGCAATTCCGAGATCGCGTTCGTCGGCGGCACTCGCGGCCGAGGACGTGAGCGCGGGCAGACCGAGGCCGTGTCCCAGTCCCTGGAGCACGAGGCCGATGGCCACCGCGGCGAAGACTCCGGCGTAGACACCCCACCACAGCACCGCCATCGACACTGTCATCACCACGCAGCCGAGCACCGCGGCCCCGCGCTCGCCGATCCGCATGCCGAGGGCGCCTCCGGCGGGCGAGGCGATCGTCAGCGAGAGCGTCCGCAGCAGCAGGATCAGCGAGGTCAGCGAGATCGACAGAGCGAAGCTCGCCTGGAGCATGATCGGCGCGATGACGAACGCGCCCATGTACGAGGCGCTCATGAAGGTGTTGGACAGGATCGGCGCGGTGAAGCGCCGGTCCGCGAACAGGCCGAGCGGCATCAGCGGCGCCGCGACGCGGCTCTCGATCGCGACGAAGCCGGCGAGCGCGAAGACTCCCACGGCGAGCGAACTCGCGACGACCGGGGAGCCGATCCCGAGCTGCCGCACGCTGCCGAGCGCGAGCATGCAGCCGCCGACGCCGAATGCGAGTGCCGCCGCGCCGGCCACGTCGAAGCGGACGGACTGGCGCGGAGTCTCCCGCAACACCAGCGATGCCAACCCGAACGCCAACAACGAGAACGCGCCCTGCATGACGAACACGACGCGCCAGCCGAGGAAGTCCACCAGCGGGCCGCCGACGGCGAGGCCGAGCGCGGGGGCCGCGGCGCCCGTCATCGACCACCAACCCATCGCGCGTACGCGCCGGCCCGGCTCGGTGATGCTGAAGATCAGTGCCATCGCCGTCGGCTGCGTTGCCGCGCCGACCACCGCGGCGAGCGTGCGCAGCGAGATCAGCGACGCCGGATCCCAGGCCAGCGCCGTCAGGAACGCGATCCCGGTCGAGCCGGCGGTCCCCAGCAGGAACACGCGCCGATGGCCGTAGAGATCCCCGAGCTTGCCGAGCAGCGGGAGCGCCACTGCGGAGAACAGCATCGGCGCCGAGATCACCCAGGCCATCGTGGTCTCGCGCGCGCCGAACTCGCGGGCGATCGGGGGCAGCGAGACGGTCAGGATCGTGATCGGGAACGTCGTCGCGAACATCCCGGCGAGCGCCGCCCACAGCACCCAGTTCGCATGGGTGCCGGAGGCATCGAGGCGTGCCGTCACGTGTTCCCGGAGGCGACGCCGCGGCGCGCCCGAGTCCGCGGACGTGCGGCGGTCTTCGAGCAGCTTCATTCGGACGGGACCGTGGTGGTGGGCGCGGGCGGCAGGGTACCGCTCCCGACGCGCGATCGCGCGCGGCACGGATTTCGCGGCATCTCGAGGCAGCGGTCCGGGATTGGAGACTGGCGCCGGGTTTAGTACTCAATGGGCGCGGAGCCCAGTGGATCGGCGCCGCCGAAGCCCTGAGAAGGAGCCGCTCTTGTCGTCACCCGCCGTGCTCGTGGAACGCGAGGGTCCCGTCCTGGTCGTCACGCTGAACCGCCCCGAGAAGCGCAACGCAGTCAACTCGGAGGCGATGTGCCGACTCTACGATGCGTGGGTGGAGCTCGATCGCGACGACGAGCTGCGCGTCGCCATCCTCACCGGCAAGGGCGAGACGTTCTGCGCGGGCATGGACCTCGCGGAGATCGGTCGGCTCCAGTCCGGTGTCAGCGACAACGAGTGGATCGAACGCGTGCGCAAGGAACCGCACGTGATCTTCGGCGCGTGGCTGAAGACCTACCGGCCGACGAAGCCGGTGATCCTCGCGGTCGAAGGATTCGCGCGCGCCGGCGGCACCGAGATCCTGCAGGGGACCGACATCCGTGTCGCCGGCCGCAGCGCGATGTTCGGCGTGACCGAAGTCCAGCGCGGTTTGTTCCCGATGGCCGGCTCCGCCGTCCGGCTGCGCCGCCAGATCCCGTACGCGATCGCCGCCGAGATGCTGCTCGCCGGCGAGGACCTCCCCGCCGCGCGCGCACTCGAACTCGGCCTGGTGAACCACGTCGTGCCCGACGGCCAGGCGCTCGCAAAGGCAAAGGAAATCGCCCAGCGCATCGCGGAGAACGGACCGCTCGCCGTGAAAGCCATCCTCGCGACGCTGCGCGCGACCGAGACCCTGCCGGAGGCGGAAGCCTTCGCGATCGAGCAGCAGCACGGCATGAAGGTGATGATGTCGAAAGACGCCAGCGAAGGACCGAAGGCATTCCTCGAGAAGCGCAAACCGGTGTTCCGGGGGGTGTAGGGCCGTCCCGAGTGCCGCCGGACCGGGAAATGCCGCAGCCCCCGCGAACGAACCGCCCGGAGCGCGAGGCCTCCGGGCGGTTCGTTCGCGAACGGTGGACGGAACGTGGTAGCGGGGGGGGGATTCGAACCCCC
>CAYOHN010000353.1:0-3970 GCA_964403735.1 uncultured Spirochaetales bacterium
CGTCTGCTCGACGGGCGATGCGCTCGCGGGCACCTCGGGCGTGCCGCCTCCCATCCTGATTCGCAATGCCGGCGCGAGGGAGGTTCACGTGCGGGTCTCGTCGCCGCCCAACACCGGTCCCTGTCACTACGGCATCGATACCCCTACCCGCGAAGAGCTGATCGCGCACCGTCTGTCCGTCGAGGAGATCCGGCACACGCTCGGCGCGGATTCGCTGGGATATCTGAGCCTGTCGGGTCTGCGAAAGGCCTCGGAGCAGCTCAAGCATGGCATCTGCGACGCGTGCTTCTCGGACGAGTATCCGGTGCTCGCCGAGGACGATCCCGAGCTCCCGCAGCTCTCGTTGTTCCGCCCGCCGGTCGAGGTGGACGCCGAGTCCGGGGACGCGGACACGTGAGCATCGATGCTCGGTCCCGCGCGCGTGGTCGCCTCGATCTGAGTGAGTTGGTCCGAGAGGTCGAGGCCGGTCGCCTCGAAACCGTCGTCACGGCGCTTCCGGACCTTTACGGGCGGCTCGTCGGCAAGCGCATCACCGGCGAGTTCTTCGTCGAGGAGATCGCACGCGGCGGCATGCACTGCTGCGACTACCTGCTCGCGTGTGACATGGAGATGGATCCGACGCCTGGCTACGCGTACACGAACTGGGCGAAGGGCTATGCGGATCTCCACGCAGTTCCGGATCTCTCGACGCTGCGCCACGCTGCGTGGCTCGAGCAGAGCGCGATCGTGCTGTGCGACGCCGTCGACGACGCGACCGGCGAAGCGGTGCCGGTGGCGCCGCGCTCGATCCTGCAGCGCCAGGTGGCGCGCGCCGCGACGCTCGGCTTCGCGCCCAAAATGGGCAGCGAACTCGAGCTCTATCTGTTCCGAGACAGCTATGACGAAGCCCGCCGCAGGCGCTACCACGAGGTGCGGCCGTACGGTGGCTACATCGAGGACTACCACGTGTTGTCGAGCACGTTCGCCGAGCCGGTGCTCGGCGCGATCCGGCGCGGAGTCGGAGCGTCGGGGATCCCCGTCGAGTTCTCGAAGGGCGAGTGGGGACCGGGGCAGCACGAGATCAACCTGCGCTACGCGCCGGCCGTCGAAATGGCCGACCGCCACGTGCTCTACAAGACCGCCGCCAAGGAGATCGCCGCGCAGCACGGCTGCTCGATCACGTTCATGGCCAAGTGGCACGAAGCCATGGCGGGCAGCAGCCTGCACGTCCATGTGAGCCTGTGGACGTCTGACGACCGAGCCGCGTTCGCCGAGGGCGCCGAGCCGCTGCCGGGGACGCGTCTCGAGGCCGCACCGAGCTTCCGCTGGTTCCTCGGCGGACTGCTCGAACATGCGCGGGAACTCGGCTGGTGTTTTGCACCGACACCGAACTCGTACAAACGCTACAAGGTCGGCAGCTTCGCGCCGACGCGGATCGCGTGGAGCGTCGACAATCGGACCTGCGGCTTCCGGGTGGTCGGAAAAGGTCCCTCCCTGCGCGTGGAATGCCGGATTCCCGGCGCCGATGCCAATCCGTACCTGGTGTACGCCGCGCTGCTCGCCGCCGGGCTCGACGGCATCGAGCGTCGCGTCGAGCCGGGTCTTCCGTTCGAGGGCGACGCCTACGGCGCCCACGAGTTGCCGTCGGTGCCGACGTCGCTGCCGCAGGCAATCGCGGAGCTGGAGGGCAGCGCGTTCGCGCGGCGCGCATTCGGCGACGCCGTCTTCGAGCATCTGCTCCACTTCGCGCGCTCCGAGCTCGCCGCCTACGAGACCGCCGTCACCGACTTCGAGCGCGTGCGCTACTTCGAGCGGATCTAGCCTCGCGATGACCGCCCGCCGGCCGCTGATCGGCATCACGACCTATCACCGCGACCGCGGCGAGCGCCATCGCTACCAGGTGCCGGCGTCGTACGTCGATGCGGTGCGGCTCTCGGGCGGCTTGCCGGTGCTGTTGCCGCCGGGGGAGGCGGACCCGCACGAGCTGCTCGATGCGATCGATGGCCTGCTGCTGTGCGGGGGCGGCGATATCGATCCGGCTCGCTTCGCCGGCCGCAGCGGACACGCCGCGCAGTATGCGACGTGTGCGGAGCGCGACGACTTCGAGTTCGCGTTGGTCCAGGCGTCGCTCGATCGGGGGCTGCCGCTGCTGGCGATCTGTCGCGGCTTGCAGGTGCTGAACGTCGCGCTCGGCGGCGACCTGCACGTGCACGTGGCCGATGTCGTCGGGGAGCAGGTACCCCATCGACTTTCGCAGGATCGCCACACGCTGCATCCCGTCCGGCTCGATCCCGAGAGCCGGCTGGCCGCGCTGCTGGGCGCTGCGTCGGTGGAGGTGGCGTCCTGGCACCACCAGGCCGTGGACCGGCTCGGCACAGGCCTGCGCGCGGTCGCCTGGGCACCGGACGGCACGATCGAGGCCGTCGAGCTGGACGGGAGGGCCGACGTGCTGGCGGTTCAGTGGCACCCCGAGCTGCAGGTCGCCGAGGAGGCCTCGCCCCATCGGCGGCTGTTCGGGGAGCTCGCCGAGCGCGCGCGAGCGCTCTCCGGCGCCGATCGCCGGCGTCGCCGGATTCCGTAAGGCTGCACGCGAGACCCGCCGATAGGCCCCGTGGAGGCCCCGGTGGCAGATCCGTTGGACGACCTCGCTGCCGATCCGGCAGTTGCGCGCTCGCTGCACCTCGTGTTCGCGGACGCGGACGCGTTCCTGCGCGAGTATCGACAGAACCTGGTGAAGGGCGGCGCCTACGTCGCGAGCGACGAGACCTTCGACGCCCGCGAGATCGTCTCCGTGCGGGTCGAGCTTTCGTTTGCCGACGCCAAGCTGGATCTGTCCGCAGAGGTCGTGCACAGCGGTTCCGGGGGCGTCGCGGTGCAGTTCCTCGAGCCGACGCCCGAGCTGCGCGCGCGCTTTGCCGCCTTCGTCGAGCAGGCCGAGGCGGCGCCCACGCCCCTCCAGCTTGCGGACGACGACCTCGACGGGATCTCGCTCGACGAGGACGGCTCCGAGACCGAGACGGCGGCACCGACCGGCGATCCCGATCCGAACGAGCGGACCTTCCGCGATCGCGCCGACCGCGCGCCGACCCGCGTGCCGGTGCGCGTGAAGGGCCCCACCGGCAAGGCGCTGCGCGGGCGGACGCGGGACCTGTCGAAGACCGGCGTGCTGCTTTCCATCGAGGGGGAGGAACTGCCGGTCGGTCGCGAAATCGAGCTGGAGTTCGTCCATCCGACCACCAGCGAGTCGCTCGCGGTGACGGGCCGAGTCATGCGGCACCTGGCCGGGGACGGCGTCGTGCCGGCCGTCGCGGTGGAGATCCATGCTGGCGCGCAGCGCGACGCCGTCGAGCGCTTCGTCGAAGAGGTGCGACGCCTCGACGAGGAGCAGCAGCGCTCCGGGATCCGCGGACCCCTCGAGGAGCTCGGCGCCGTGGGGTTGCTCCAAATGTTCGCGGCGTTGGCGCGGCGCGGGACGCTCACCGTGACGTCGGGTGTCGAAGAGGGCGTCGTATCGTTCGCGGACGGCCAGCTGATCCGCGCACACGTTGGCTCCGTCGTCGGCGTGAAGGCGCTGGCCCGGATCTTCGGCTGGCGCGACGGTTTCTTCGAGTTCCGGGCGAGCGTCGATGCGGAGCCGTCGACCGAAGATCCCGGTCCGATGGAGGCTTCGATCCTCGACGCCCTTCGGCTGCTCGACGAGTCCAACCGTCAGGCGGGGCCACCGCTCGAGCCGGCCGCTCGCTTCACCGTGCACCGGACGGAGCTCGAGCAGACCAAGAGCTCCCTCGATACCACCGAGGAGGCCGTCCTCGAACTCGCCGCCGCCGGCTTCACCGTTCGCCGGATCCTCGACGTGATCCCCGAGAGCGACGTCGCGATCCGAACATCCATCGCCAGCCTGCTCGAGCGCGGCCTGCTGTCGCCGCGCTGATCCACACCGCGCGCCGTCAACCAAGGGGCCGGGTTCGTTTTGTCAACTTTTGCCAGAGGC
>CAYOHN010000354.1:0-3968 GCA_964403735.1 uncultured Spirochaetales bacterium
GTAGCCACGTCGGTGCTCCTGCGGATCCGGGGCGGCACGCTCCTTGGCCGGGAGGTGGACCACTTCACGAACCTCGAAGCGGAGGACGAGGAGTTCCGCGGCGAGGTCGGTGGCGTCGAGCGAGGTGCCGAGCCCGGCGGCGCCGGCACGCGCTATCCGGAGTGGGACTACCGGATCGGCGACTACCGCGGCGGCCACTGCATCGTGCACGACCAGCCGGCGCCACTCGGCGACCCCGGCTGGGCCGACGCGATCCGGTGTGACAACACCATCCTCTTCACGCGGGTCCGGCGTCTCTTCGAGGCGCTGCGCCCGCGCCGCGAGCTGCAGCGCCGCCGCCTCGACGGCGCCGAGCTCGATCTCGACGCGTTCGTCGAGGACTACGCCGATCGACGCGCCGGGTTGCCGTCGTCGGATCGGCTCTACCTCGAATAGCGACCCCATCGCCGCGACGTCGCCGTCTCGTTCCTCGTGGACGCCAGCGGCTCCACGGATGCGTGGGTGGCTGGCAACCGCAGCGTGCTCGACGTCGCGAAGGCCGCGACCCTCGTACTGTGCGAGGCACTTGCTGCCCTCGGCGACCGGCACGCGATCCACGCATTCTCCGGCGAGGGTCCGCGCGACGTCCGCGTCCTGCGTCTGAAGGGCTTCGCCGAGCCGACCGAGGCCGCCCCGCGGCGCATCGCCGGTCTGGTTTTCGATCGCTTCACGCGCCTCGGGGCTCCCCTGCGCCACCTCACCGCGGCGCTCACCCGCGAGAGCGCACAGCGTCGATTGCTACTGCTGCTCTCGGACGACAAGCCCAACGACGAAGACGAGTACGAGGGTCGCTACGGGATCGAGGACACGCGCCAGGCCATCGCCGAGGCCCGTTCGCTCGGGATCCACGTCTTCTGCCTGACGATCGATCGCGAGGGCTCGTCGTATCTGCCGCGGATGTTCGGGCCGTTCGGGTACGCGGTGCTGCCGGAGGTTCGCGAGCTTCCCGTGCGGATCGGGGATCTCTATCGGCGCCTCACGGGGCCGGACTGTGGTCCGTGATCCTTCGCGAGACTCGGTAAACCACCTGAGGTAGCCTCGAGCGTCTCCGTGACCATCGACTCCACATCGCCGGATCGGCCTCGCGTCGCGGGCGGGAAGCTCACCGGACTCTTGATCGTCCTGTTTCTGGTGGGCACGTTGAGCACAGGACTCTGGCTCGGTGGCGTTCAGTTTCCCGGCTTGGGAGAGCGGCTTCTCGCGTGGCCAGTCCTGTCGAGCCTGCTCGTCTGTGTCACGTTCACCGCCGCCAACCTGTTGATCCGCTGGTTGCGCTGGCACTTCCTGCTCCGGCGCTTCACCCGCCATGTCCTGACGCGCGACAGCCTGGTCGTCTTCTGGGCGACGCTGCCGGCGATCGTGACTCCCTTCTTTCTCGGAGAGCTCGTTCGAGTCCTCTTCCTCAGGAAGAAGTTCCGAAAGCCCGCTTCCTATCTGGTTCGCATCTGGTTCACCGAACGAGCGCTCGACGCCGGCATCCTCCTGACGTTCTACCTGATGGCGACCGAGCCCGGACTCGGTGCCCTCTCGGTGGTCGCTTTCGTCGCGTCGGCGGCCCTGCTCTTCCGGATCGTCCTCGGGGACGTGCTCAGGCCGAGCGTGGTGTTCGTGACGGGTACGTCTCTGCTGTTGACCGTCGTCGCATGGACGCTGCCGGTGCTCGCGCTCTTCGCTGTGGTTCGGCTGTTTTCGCACCCGGTCAGCTTGGCTGTCGCTGCCCATGGTTTTTCCGCTGGCACGTTGTTCGGCGGTTTGACAGGACTGCCCCTGGGTGTCTTCGTCACCGGCTCGACCATGATCGCGGATCTGGCACGGCTCGGCGTGCCGGCCGACATCGCGATCCTCTCCATTCTCGTGTACCGCGCGGGGACGGCTTGGTTTGCAGTCGCGCTGGGCCTTGTCGCAATCGGAGTGTTCCGTGCGCGGCTTGCGTCCCTGTTGAGGGGGAGTACGGAGCAACATTTCGACGAGCTGGCCCCCGGCTACGAGGACGAGATCCCGACCCACGTTCGCAATCGTCTGGTGGACAAGAAGGTCGGGTACATCCGAGCAGAGCTCGAGCTTCGTGGCATTGGTAGCGGTGCGTGCGGTCTGGACTTGGGATGCGGCCAGGGCTGGTATCTCGCGGAGTTCGCGCGATCGGGGCATCGCATGCACGGCATCGACCATTCGGGCGGTCAGATCGAGTGGGCCCGGTCGTACCTTCGAGAGCTCGACGTTGCCGGGGGACGGCTGCTGCGAGCCGACGCGCAGGCGTTGCCTTTCGAGGACAACACATTCGATTTCGTCTACAGCATCAACGCCTTCCACCACATCCTGGCTCCCGGCGCGCAGCGACGAGCGTTGCAGGAAACGGTCAGGGTGCTCCAGCCCGGAGGCGTCTTCGTGTTGCACGAGATGAACACACGCAACCCACTTTTTCGGCTGTACATGGGCTACGTCTTTCCGCTCTTGAAACGGATCGACGAGGGCAATGAAGAATGGCTGCTCCCGAACGCCTTGCCGGAAGCGCGGGGGGGGCGCTGGCTTCCCGAACCGAGATACTTCACGTTCCTGCCGGACTTCATGCCTCAGATCTTCCAGCGGCTCGCCGGAGGTGTCGAGCGCTGGCTCGAGCGTTCGCGGTTTCGGCGCTTCAGCGCGCACTATCAGGCATGCTTGGTCAAGGAAAGCGCTTGATCACGCTCTCGTGAGGTTCACGCCCGCGGAGGTCGCGGTCTCGCGGGTTCGCCCTTCAGGAGTTTCAGAGGTCGGATGCGCTCGATTCTCCGCACCCCGTCCGTCCGCCGAGTCGCCCTCTCGCTCGCGCTGCTGGCGCCGTACCTGCTCGGCCGCGCCTGGATCGCCTCGACCTGGCCCCACCACCGGGGCTTCGACGACTTCGATCACATCCCGGCCGCCCTCGAGTGGGCCGCCCATTTTCGCCTGACCACCGACGGCCTGTTCCTCCGCGTCCCGTTGTGGCACGTCCTGCTCGGCAGCTTCTTCCTGATCTTCGGAGTGCCGACGGGCCTCTTCGTCCTGCAAGCGAGCATCATCTGGGGGACGCTGTTCGCCTATCTGTCGTACGTGGAACGCGCGCTGGGTCGCGAGGCGAGAGGCTGGCTGTTGCTGCCGCCGCTGGCGTTCGCGCTGAGTCCCCAGTCCCTGCTGTACGGACGCCATGCGGTGAACGAACCCCTCGTCGGGCTCCTGTCGGTCGCGATCGTCCTCACGGGAGCCCACGCCTTTCGGGGTCGGGCGGTGGTGTTCGGCCTGCTGTGCGGCGCGGCCGCCATGACCAAGACGATTGCGGCCGCGCTCTCGATCCCGGCGCTCACCTACCTGCTCGCCCGGCCCGCGCCGGAGAGTCGCCTGCGGGCCATCGCCGGGCTCGCCGGAGGGATCGCGGCGGTGGTCGTGCCGTTCGTGACGCTCCATGTCGTGCAGCGGGGCCCCGTGCTCATGGACACCACTGCCGCCTACACCCTGAGCACTTTCGAGCCGAGGCAGTGGGTCGCCCAGGGTGACCACATGGCGCGCCATGCGGCCGGAATGAACGCATGGCGGGCGGACATCACGGGCGACCCGGCCGGTTACCTCACGGACTTCGCGAAGCGCTTTGCCACGTGGTGGTGGCGCCCGAGCTCGTCGGACTTCGCATTCTTCTACCGCGGCTATCCCCACCGCGTCGTCCGCGCGTGGGATCACGTCGTCCTCTACGGCCTGCTGCTCCTCGCTGCCGTTGGCACCCGCCGTCGCGACCTCTCGGTATGGGCCTTCCTCGCGGTCATCGCGGTCGGCTGCACCTTCCCTCGCCAGACCCCGTACTCGCCAAAGCTGATCCTGGTCTACCCGACCCTGCTCCTGGCGGCGGCCGGTCTCGTCCGTCTCGTCGACCGTCTCACGCCGCCTGTTCGCGCCGCCTCGAGCGAACCCCGTCTCTCGCA
>CAYOHN010000355.1:0-2508 GCA_964403735.1 uncultured Spirochaetales bacterium
ACCGAGAGATCCGGACGCGGCACGCGGAACGAGTGGTCGCGGCGCACGTCGACGACCATGTAGGTGCGCGCCGGCATATGACAGGAGACGCATCGCGCGCCCGCCGAGTCCGGCGCGTGTCGATGGTGGGCCGGCACGTCGAAGACGTCGCTGCGATGACATTGTGCGCAGACTCCGTTGCCCTCGGCGCGCAGCTGCAGCGAGTGGGGGTCGTGGCAATCGCGGCACGTCACGCCGACCGCGTGCATCCGACTCTGCACGAACGATCCATAGACGAAGACCTCGTCGAGTGGCTGCCCATCGGCCTCGTAGAGACCGGCCTCGAGCAGCGCCGGGCGGTGGCCATCGAGAAAGGGATCACCGGGCTGCGGCGCCGCACGCAGCGGGGTACGGCGGGAGTGGCAGGGCGCGCACGTCTCGAGCTCCGCGCGCTCCGGCCGCGGACTGCGCAGACGGGCGATCGGCGCGCCCGCATCGAACCCCCAATCCTCCGCCCGGACTGTTGGGAAGTGGACGGGGAGGGCGCGTGCCGCGCCGGATCCGGGCGCGGGCGGCTCGCCCCGCGCGGCGGCCTCCGCCCACGCCGCGTGCGCGGCCCCCGGTCCGTGACACGCCTCGCACGCGACGTCGATCTCCGCCCAGGTCGTCCGGTACGCGTCGCGTTCGAGGTCGTAGCCCCGGCGCAGCGCGGTCGAATGACAGTCGGCGCATTGCGTGTTCCAGCGCTGCGACGGCGCAGTCCAGTGCAGGATGTCGTCGGGTGGCACCCTCTCTTCGGGATGGAGCGAGAGCCAACGCTGGCCGCCGGCCGCAGCGGGCCGCGTGTCCCATGCGATCCCGAGTGCCTGCACGTGGCCCCTCGGAAAACGAACCAGAAACTGCTGGAGCGGGTCGACGCCGAAGGTCCATGCGACCTCGAACTCCGCGGGCTCGCCGTCGGCTCCCTCCGTCTCGACGAGGTAGCGGCCATCGCGTCGGAAGAATCGGCTCGTGACACCGAAGTGCTCGAAGCGCGCGTCGTCGAAGTCGCCGAGGACGCTCTCGGGGCTCGGCACCTCCATGGCGCGGTCGTGATGCGAGCCCCGCCACGCCGCCGTCTCGGCCGCATGGCAATCAGCGCAACGCGCCGTCCCGACGTAAGCCGTAGCGGGCACGGTCGCGGGCGTGGGCGTGGGCGCGGGCACCGGCGTCGGCACGGCCGTCGGCGTCGGCACGGGTAACGGCGTCGGCACGGGCAACGGCGTCGGCACGGGCGTCGCCGCCGGCGTCACTGGTGCCGTGATCGGATCGCCGTGCTGCGCGTCGCTGCATGCGAGGAGCAGCATGACGGTGATCAGGCCCCATGCGGCCGGCAGGGTCCTTCTGCGGCTCTCGTCGGCGATCCGCGGAACGACCGCCGCGCACGTCGTCGCTCCAGCGCCGATGGGAGCATCCGGATCCGGAAGGAGGAGGGGGCTGATGCCCGGCTCAGGCACGCGGTGCGCATCCCCGTGCAAGGTCGATCTCAGGCCGCCGCGTCGAAATAGGGTCGGTCGCCGGCCACGGTCACGCGCTCCATCACCCGCACCTGCGGAAAATAATCCGAGGCCGCGAAATGCTGACAGGCGCGGTTGTCCCAGAACGCCATGGAGCTCGGCTCCCAGCGGAATCGGCACTGCACCTCCGGATTCCAGGCCGAGAGGTAGAGCCGCTGCAGAAGCGCTTCGCTCTCGGCCGGGTCCATGTCCTTGATGTGGCTCGTGAAGGCCGTATTCACGTAGAGGATGCGCTCGCCAGTCTCGGGATGGGTGCGCACGACCGGATGCTCCATCGGCGGATACCTGTCGTGCAGCTCCTCCGCGGTCTTCCCGAGCCGGCGCGCGAAGACGCGGGCAATGTCATGAACGGCCGTCCGACCCGTGACGCGTTCCTTCGTCTCGTCATCGAGTCGCTCGTAGGCGAGTGCCATGTTCGCGAATAGCGTGTCGCCCCCGACCGGCGGCAGCTCGATCGCGCGCAAAATCGACCCGAGCGAGGGGCACTCGCGCCAGGTGACATCGGAATGCCAGCCATTCTCCACTCCCCGCGAGTCCGGCCCGTGGGCAATCCGCAGAACTTCGCGATCGGGCTGGCCCTTCGGCGTCGCCGGGTGGATCTCGAGCTCGCCGAAGCGACGCGCGAAATCGATATGCTGGCCACGGCTGATCCTCTGGTCGCGGAAGAAGACGACCTTGTATTTCAACAAGGCCTCGCGGATCTCCTTGATGAGATCGTCATCGATGTCGGCGAGGTCGACCCCCTCGAGCACGGCGCCAATGGCGGGCGTGAGCGGACGGGCCTGGAAGCTCGAAAAGGGTTCTGATGAGTGATGATGAAAGGTCATGAGCGGACTCCTCGACTGATGTTACCGCTTCAGAGGTCTCGTGGCGTCGCCCGGCCCAGTCGGTCGGGGACATCGTCGGCATAGCCTCTGAGGACGACGTGCTGTACCGCTCGAGCGAGAATCCGAACGGCGTCCGGCGTCCGGCG
>CAYOHN010000355.1:2608-3954 GCA_964403735.1 uncultured Spirochaetales bacterium
CGAGGCGCGCCATCCCCAGTCGGGTCGTGACGCGGTCCGATTCCCGGAGGACCGGCTCGTCGGTATTGGAGAAGCGCAGCAGCACGCCCTGACCCGTGCACGGCAGCGGCGCTTCGCGTTCCGCGATCTGGAGTTCGTTCCGGTGCAGGTGCCCGCCGGCCTCCGAGTTCGGGCGGACCTGGGCGGCGGGGTCGTAGTACATCGCCATGCGGACGGCGTCGCTCGCGTCGCGACGCTGGAGCGCACCCTCGTGGACGTGCTCGACGCTCCGGAGCGGAGCGGCGGCTGGGAAGAGGTCCGGCGCTCCCTGGAGATGGTCGAGTATTTCGATCTCGGTGAGGTACTCGCCTACGCGCGGCTGCTCGGATCGGCGCTCACCGCCGCGCGCGTCGGCCTTTTCCTCGAGCAGCACCGCGAGACGCTCATGGTCGAGGCACACCATCTCGATGCGCTCCGCGAGCTGGCGCCGGAGCAGCCGCGCTACCTCGACTCCAGACGAGAGCCCGGCAAGCTCGTGAAAGGCTGGAACCTGGTCGTGCCCGAACGCCTGCTGACCCGCTCCTGGGCGGAGGTGCGCTGATGTTGTTGAGCCCTGCCGATCTGCAGCGCGAGGCGACGGCGACCGGATTCCGGGAAGAGGTGGCGGCCGGCAAGCTCGCTGCCCTGTTCGGACGCGCAGCGAGTCGCGATCTCTTCGATGCGCGCGAGCTGCTCGCCACGACCGCTTTCGATCTGGAACGGCTCCGCCTCGGGTTCGTCGTCTACGGCGGAATCAACCGACGGGATTGGCGCAGCGTGTCCCTCGACGATGTTCAGGCGGATGCCCGCGAGGTGGGCCAGCAGCTGACTCCACTGCTGCGCGCCGGTTCCGCGCCGACGCGAGCGGATCTGGCCGCATGGAGCGATCGTCTCGTCGCCGAGTGCTGCGACCGTCTCAGCGCGGTACTCCCCTTGCGAGCCGAGGAGATCGAGTTCCTCGACCGCCTGAATGACCGCGGCGAGATTTCGCCGGAGCTGCTGACCGGAGACGACGGGATGCGGCGGCTCCTCCGAGGTCATCCCGGCCTGCGCTGGAAGGCGCTGAACGTTCGGAAGCACCGCGATCTGGGCGGCGGGATGGATGAGACCCGGGAGAGATGACAGTCCGCAGCTCCCGCTGGTTCGGGAGAGTGCGGGGCGCGGGACGGACGGGCAGAGAACGTTGATGCGGCGCGAGTGCTCGTGGAGGCGCGAGTTCCGCGCGACGACCGCGCTCGATGTGAATCTGTCGGCCGACCTCCAGGCGCGGGTGCAGCGCTCCTGGTGTAGATTGTCGCGGACCGGACCGGAGCCGACCGGACGGGGAG
>CAYOHN010000356.1:0-3950 GCA_964403735.1 uncultured Spirochaetales bacterium
GGGTTCGTTCGTCAACTTTTTCCCCCGCCGGGGAAAAAGTTGACGATCCAACCCGGCCCCTTTGTTGACGGCCCCTTCGTTGACGGATCAGGAAGCACGCGTGGTCGAGCGCGGGTCCTCGCTGGGAGCGGCACACGCTATTTTCGCCGGTAGTCCCAGTCTTTCTCGCCGCGGAGCTGGCGGGACAGGAGCTGGGCAGCGCCGGCCCGGGGGTCGACGCGACCCTCGAGCAGCGCCTTGACGCCCTCGGCGATCGGGAGCTCGACGCCCACTTTTTCGGCAAGCTGGCAGGCCGCGAACGTCGTGCGGACCCCCTCGGCCACCTCGCCGAGTTCCTGCAGGATGTCGTCGAGCGTCCGACCGGCGCCGAGCGCCAGGCCGACGCGGCGGTTGCGCGAAAGGTCTCCGGTACACGTGAGCACGAGGTCGCCCATGCCGGCAAGACCCAGAAAAGTGAGCGGATTCGCCCCCATCTGGACGCCGAGGCGAGTGATTTCGGCCAATCCGCGGGTCATCGTGGCTGCGCGGGCATTCGGCCCCAGATCGAGGCCGTCGGAGACGCCGACTGCGATCGCGACGACATTCTTCAGCGCCCCGCCGAGCTCCACACCGAGCACGTCGGTGTCCGAGTAGCAGCGGAACCAAGGGCACGAGAGGTGGCTCTGGACGGCGATCGCGTAGGCGTCCTCCCGACACGCAACCGTCACGACGGTGGGCTTGTGGCGAGCGACCTCGTGCGCGAACGACGGCCCGGACAGCACGGTGATCCGCGGATGGTGGATCGCGGGAAGCACCTCCTCGAGCACGGCGTCCATGGTCTTGCCGGTATCGAGCTCGATGCCCTTGACCGTCGAGACGAGCAGGGCCTCCTCGGCGAGGTGCGGCGCCGCCTGGGTCATCACGCCTCGCACGGCGTGACTTGGCACCGCGAGGATCACCAGCTCGGCGTCGGCCAGCGCGGTCCGGAGATCCGCGGTCGGCCGGATCGACTCTGGAAACTCGATCTCTCTGAGATACCGCGGATTGCGGCGGTCGCGGGCGATCGCATCGGCGAACGCCGGATCCCGGGCCCACAGCGTCACGTCGTGACCCCGATCCGCGCAGAGGATCGCCAGACAGCTGCCGAAGCTTCCGGCGCCCAGGACGCCGACCCGTACAGTCATGCGCGCACTGTATCATGCGGCGGCGCGGAGCCTTGAACCCCCCATTCCCCACGGCTAGCTTCCGCGCGCGTTTCCGCTGAAAATTCGGAAGTTTCCGCGTGTCGCGGTCGTTGTCGCTCCGCGCGGTCGCCAGATTGCAACGGGCGTTTCTCGGCAGCGTCCGGCGGCCTCGGCTTCGCTTGTCGAGGGCTTCCGGAACCCGGATCGTTCGGGGCCGTTCTCGGATCCAGGGGGGGCACATGCTCGCGGACTACACCGGCGCCGTCGTGATCCTGCTGGTCTCCGCGATTCTCGCGAGCGGGCTGCTCGGCGTGCATCTCCTGCTCGGTCCGCGCCGGGCGTTCGCGGAGAAGAACGAGCCCTTCGAATGCGGCGAGCGACCGATCGTGTCGCCGAAACAGCGCTACACGGTGAAGTTCTACATCGTCGCCATGTTGTTCGTGCTGTTCGACGTCGAGGCGATGTTCTTCTATCCCTGGGGTGCGTTGTTCACCGAACTCGGTTGGTACGGCTTCTGGGTGATGATGCCGTTCCTCGGTGTGCTCGTCGCCGGTCTCGCGTACGAATGGGGCAAAGGCGCGCTGGAATGGTGATCTCCGAAGCCACGCGCAGCGCCATCGACGCAGAGATCGCCAAGTACCCGAAGAAGCGGGGCGCGCTGCTGGCGGCGCTGCATCTCGTGCAGCAGGAGCAGGGCTGGATCGCTCCGGAGGCGGCGAGGGCGCTCGCCGAGCTGTTCGAGATCCGGCCGATCGAGGTGATGGAGGTCGTCACCTTCTACAACATGTTCTTCGACCGGCCGCATGGGCGGCACCAGGTCCGCGTGTGCACGAATCTTCCGTGTTCGCTGCGCGGCGCCCGGCAGCTCGTTCACGAACTCGAGCGACACCTCGGCGTCGAAGCCGGCGAGACGACGGCGGACGGCAGGATCCATCTCGGTCACGAGGAGTGCCTAGGCGCCTGTGCCTGGGCGCCGATGATGCGCATCGACGACACCTATTACGAGGATCTCGACGCCGAGAAGGCCAAGCAGATCCTCGATTCGTTGAAGTAGATTCCGTGCAGAAGACTCCGTTCGTCACCAGCTACCTGACCGAGCACACCGGCGACGACGCCTATGCGACGCTCGCGGGCTACCGCGCGCGCGGCGGCTACGAGGCGGCGCGCAAAGCGCTCACGGAACTGTCGCCCGAGCAGGTGGTGACGTTGTTGAAGGACGCCGGCCTGCAGGGTCGCGGCGGCGCCGGATTCTCGACCGGTCTGAAATGGTCGTTCATGCCGAAGGGCACGGACAAGCCGAAGTACCTGGTGTGCAACGCCGACGAGTCCGAACCGGGCTCGTTCAAGGACCGCCTGCTGCTCGAGCGCGCGCCGCACCAGATGCTCGAGGGCATCCTGATCGGCGCGTTCGCCACCGGCTCCGAGAAGACCTTCGTCTACGTGCGCGGAGAGTACGCGCACGCGGCCGACGTGCTGCAGCGCGCGATCGACGAGTGTCACGCCGAAGGCATCCTCGGCGCCAACTGCCTCGGCGCCGGCCTCCGGCACGACGTCGTCGTCGCGCGCGGCGCCGGCGCGTACATCTGCGGCGAGGAAACCGGACTGCTCGAATCGCTCGAGGGCAAGAAGGGCCAGCCGCGCAAGAAGCCGCCGTTCCCGGCGCAGTTCGGCGCGTTCGGCATGCCGACGACCGTGAACAACGTCGAGACCTTCTCCCACGTGCCCCACATCCTCGCGAAGGGCGCCGACTGGTTCCGCAGCTTCGGGACCGAGAAGAGTCCAGGGACGGTCATCTTCGGCGTGTCCGGGCACGTCCAGCGTCCGGGGCTCTACGAGCTGCCGCTCGGCACGCGGCTCGACGAGATCGTCTTCGAGCACGCCGGCGGCCCGCCCGACGGCCGCAAGGTGAAGGGCGTGATCCCCGGCGGCATGTCGATGCCGATCCTGCCCGCGTCGCAGCTCGACGTGCCGATGGCCAACGAGTTCCTGCGCGAACGCAAGACGATGCTCGGCACCGGCGGCGTGATGGTGATGGACGACACCACCTGCATGGTGCGCGTCGGCTGCATCATCACCTACTTCTTTCGCGACGAGTCTTGCGGACAGTGCACGCAGTGTCGCGAAGGCACGGGCTGGCTACACAAGGTCATGCAACGCATCGAGCGCGGCGCCGGGACGGCCGCAGATCTCGACCTGCTGCTCGACGTGGCCGGCAAGATGGAAGGGCAGACGATCTGCGCCTTCGCGGACGCCGCGGCGTGGCCGGTGCAGGGACTGCTGCGTCACTTCCGCGAGGATTTCGAGGCGCACGTCCAGCACGGGAAGTGCCCATTCCCCGAGAGCTTCGAGCTGTAGAGAGGATCCGTGCCCAAGATCACCGTCGACGGCGCCCCCTTCGAGGTTGCCGAGGGCCGCACCATCTTGCAGGCGCTCGACGACCTCGGCGTGCTGATGAACGGCGTCGACATCCCGCATTACTGCTGGCACCCGAAGCTCAGCGTCGACGGCAGCTGCCGGCTGTGCCAGGTGGAAGTCGAAGGCGTCCCGAAGCTGCAGATCGCCTGCAACACGCCCATCCAGGACGGCATGGTGATCCACACCCAGAGCGAGCGCGTCGAACGGGCGCGCGCGGGCGTGATGGAGCTGTTGCTCGTCAACCATCCGCTCGACTGCCCCATCTGCGACCAGGCCGGGGAGTGCAAGCTCCAGGACTACGCGTTCGAGTACGGCGTCCAGCACGCGCGCACGCGGGAGCCGCGCCGCGCGCTGAAGAAGCGCGTCGACCTC
>CAYOHN010000357.1:0-3924 GCA_964403735.1 uncultured Spirochaetales bacterium
AGCGCGAGCGCGCGGGCGAGAGTGGTGCGCTGGCGCTGCCCGCCGGAGAGCATGATGCCGCGCTCCCCGACGAGCGTGTCCCAGCCGTGCGGCAGTTCCTCGACGTCCTTCGCCAGTTGGGCGCGCGTCGCGGCCTCGTGCACGCGTTCGCGATCGACGGTCGGCAGTCCGAAGGCCACGTTCTCCGCGAGACTCATCGAGAACAGGAAACCGTCTTGCGGCACCATCGCGATCGACGACCGCAGCGTGCGCAGCGGGATGCGATTGACGTCGACGCCGTCGAGGAAGAGCTGGCCATCGGGCACCTCGAGGAGACGCGGAATCAGCGCCGCGAGCGTCGTCTTCCCCGCCCCGATGGGGCCCACGATGCCGAGCACGCTCCCCGCCGGCACGTGCAGCGAGAGATCGCGGAGCGCCTTCTCGCGGCCGACGTCGTAGCGAAACGAGAGCTGTCGGAACTCGATCTCGCCGCGCAGCGGCGGCACCGCGACGACGTCCGCCCGATCCGCGATCGACGGCGGCGTCGTCAGCACCTCGTCGATCCGCTGCAGCGCCGCGCGCCCGCGCTGCAGCAGCGCGAACACCCAGCCCATGATGAAGGTCGGGAACGTGAGCTCGTAGATGAACATCGCGAACGTGAAGAACTCGGCCACACTCATGCGGCCATCCGCGATCATGTGCCCGCCGACGTAGAGCACGATCCACGTCGCGGCGGCCGGCAACATGCTGGTGATCGCCGGCATCGCGCTGTTCACGCGAATCAGGCCGAGCTGCGCCGCGAAGAGGCGCTCGTTGGCTTCGTCGAAGCGGGCGCTGGTGGCCGGCTCCATCGCGTAGGTCTTCACCACCGAGATGCCGGAAATGGTCTCCTGGAGCTGTGATCCCAGCGCCGCCAGGCCCTCCTGCACGTCGAGATTGCTGCGGTGCATCGAGCGCCCGAACGCCCGCGCGATCCACAGGAAGGCCGGGTACGGCACCAGCACCAGCGCCGTCAGCAACGGGTTCAGCGAGACCATCGCGCCGATCACGAACAAATAGAGGATCGGCGTCTGAACGAGCGAGAGCACGCCCGGCCCGAGCATCAACCGCACCGAGCCGAGATCGTTGATGCAGCGGCTCATCAGATCGCCGGTGCGCCAGCGCTGGAAGAACGACTGTGGCAGGCGCTGCAGGTGCGCGAACAGATCGTTGCGGAGCTCGTACTCGACCTGCCGCGCGCCATTGAAGAGCAGCAGGCGGGAGCCGTAGCGCAGCGAGCCGCGGAACGCCGTGGCCGCCGCCAGCGCAGCGCAGCGGCGCAGCACCTCGGTGTGCCCGAGCCCCTGCTCGAGCGCCTGGATCGACCATCCGACGAGCACCGGCACGGCGGCAAAGCTCGCCGCGTAGCCGAGTGTCACGAGGGCCCCGAGCAGATACGTACCGCGGTTGTGGCGCAGATACACGAGCAGGCGCGGAAAGCCCGCGGGCGTCGACGCTGCAGCCGACGCTTCGGCTGCGCTTCGGTCCGTGGCGTCACTCATCGCCGCAGCCAGGCCGCGAGCCGTGCGCGATCGACGCCGAGCCGCCACGCCGCCAGGGTCAGCGCGTGGAGCCACCAGGTGCGGAGGACACCGCGCTGCCCGTAGCGACGCGAGGAGGTGATCACCTCGAGCGGGAGCAACGCGAGTCGGCCCTGCCGGCGCAGCGCCCGGACGAGGTCGAGATCCTCGAGGACCGGCACCGGGGCGATGCCCCCGATCTCGGCGAGCACGCTGCGCCGAACGAACAGCGCCTGGTCGCCGTACGGGAGACCGAGCCAGCGCGCACGCTGACGCGCTCCCCACTCGATGATCGCGAGCCCCGCGCTTCGCGGCTCGAAGCGCAGCCGGAACGCACCGCCGGCGATCGACCGATCGAGCAACGCCGCGCGAAGAGCCGGCGCCCAGCCCGACGGCAGTTGTGTATCGGCATGAAGGAACAACACCACTTCTCCCTGGCTCGCCCGCCAGCCAGCCTCCTGCTGCTGCGCCCGTCCGGCTGGACACGCCAGAACGCGCGCTCCGGCGGCGCGCGCTCGCGCGACCGTGGCGTCGCGACTGCCCCCGTCGGAGACCAGCACCTCGACCTCGGGATCCGCGGCCGCCCGGGCGCTCGCAATCGCGGCCTCGATCGACTCGGCTTCGTCGAGGGTCGGGATCACGACGGCGATCTGCACCGGAAGACCTTAGCAGGCGGCTGTGGATCGTCGGGCCCGCGCATCCGCGACCCCGGCGGCCGCCGCCGTGGATCGCAGCTTGACTCGGGGGTTGCCACTCTTCTATTCATTTCGCGTGCCGCCCCCCGGTTCTCGAAACGACGACGCTCCGGCTGCGGCCGCTCCGGCTCCGGCTTCGGGTTTGGCTCCGGCTTCGGGTTCGGCTCCGGCTTCGAGTTCGGCTCGGGCTTCGAGTTCGGCCCGGGCTTCGGCTGCGGCGGCGGCGGAACGGGCGACCGCGCCGTCCTATACGCGGGCCGGCGTGGACCTCGATCACGACGAGGGGTTCGTCTCGGACATCGCGCGCATCGCCCGCACCACCTTCCGCCCGGAGGTGCTCTCGGGCATCGGCGGCTTCGCCGGCCTGTTCAAGACCCCGGATCGCTATCGGGACCCGGTCATGGTGGCCGGCGCCGACGGCGTCGGCACCAAGTTGAAGCTCGCCGCGCAGCTCGGCCGCTACGACACCGTCGGCATCGATTGCGTCGCGATGGTGGTGAACGACCTGGTCGTGCAGGGCGCCGAGCCGCTGGTCTTCCTCGATTACCTGGCGATGGGCCGGCTCGACAAGAAGATCGCCGAAGAGGCGCTGCGCGGGATCGCGGAGGGCTGTCGGCGCGCCGGCTGCGCGCTGCTCGGCGGCGAGACGGCGACGATGCCGGGCATGCACGGCGAGGGCGAGATCGAAGTGGTTGGCTTCGGCGTGGGCGTCGTCGAGCGCGATCGCGTGATCGACGGCTCGACTGTCAGTGAGGGCGATACGCTGATCGGCGTCGGCTCGAACGGCGTCCATAGCAACGGCTACTCGCTGGTCCGGCGGATCGTCGACGAAGGGCTCGCCGCGGGCAGCGTCGATCTGATGGCCGAGAACCACGAGCTGAACGGGACCCTCGCGAGCGCCCTGCTCGCGCCGACGCGGATCTACGTGAAGCCCGTGCTGAATCTCGTGCGCGACTTCGACGTCAAGGGCCTCGTCCACGTGACGGGCGGCGGCTTCACCGGCAACGTGCCGCGCATCCTGCCCAAGGGCGTCCGCGCGCGCATCGATCTCGGCGCCTGGCCGCGCCCGCCGATCTTCGACTGGCTACAGCGCACGGCCGAGCTTCCCGACGCCGAGATGCTCCGCGTCTTCAACTGCGGCATCGGCATGATCGTGATCGTCCCGGCAGGGCAGAGCGCCGACGTGCTCGAGCGCCTGCAGGGCCTCGGTGAGCGCGCGTACCGGATCGGTGCCGTCGAGCGCCGCAAGCCGGACGATCCGGACGACTCCTCGCTCCGCTTCGTCCGCGTGCGACGCACGGACTGATGCGCAGCGTTTCGCTCTCCGGCGCTCGCTCGCGAACGCGCGCGCGCCGCTGGGACGTGGTGATCCTCGGCAGCGGCCTGCCGGGCCTGATCGCCGCCGTCCGTCTCGCCATGGGACGCTTGCGTGTGTTGCTGGTCGAGGAGGAGAACGCCGCGCGGCTTCCCGTCGCCGTGCGCGAACCGTTCTTCCTGGCCGGCGCCGCCTCCGGCGGCGTCCTCGATGCCTGCCTGCGCGCGCTGACCTTGCCACTGATCGACCGCCGGCGCCTGCAGCCGGAGGCCACCGCCTATCAGGTGGTCCTCCCCGATGCGCGCGTCGACGTCGGAACGCCCGCGCGCACCGCCGAGGAGTTGGTCGCCTGGGGTCTCGCAAAACCCGAAACGGC